>JAYTRS010000322.1:0-13359 GCA_043746065.1 Bacteroidota bacterium
TGCTTGTGAAACTATGCTTACATAATTACTCTTTTATAAATTTACTTACACTTACTATTTTGTTTTTACTTGTAATTTTTACAAAATATACACCACTTACCAATTCACTAACATTTAGTTGTGTTGTTTGTTGATGGATAGAATTTATTTGAACAATTTGTCCTAAGGCATTCATAATCTCTAATTTATAATCTGTCCCACTGAGCGAAGTTGAAGCATTTAACTCAACATTTATAATTTCATTGGTTGGGTTAGGGTAAATGTTTAATTTATTATTTGTATTAAATTCAGATAAAGTTATTGTTATCGTTGTATAATTACAAGGCATAGAAGTAAATTGCATTAATCCAAAAGTACTATCTTGGTAACATAATAGGTTTTCAACATAATCTACATTAGAAGCAGCTATATTATTCATATTCAACAAATAGCGCATATCACCCAAGCGTTCGTTTATAGTTGTAGTATAAGATATTGGAGGTAGGCTACCTGGTGGGATTGTGGTTGTAACATTTAAAGATTTTAAAGTAATATTATTTATTGTAACTGTGCTAACTGAATTTACAGATATTGTAAAAGTTTCAAGGATATTATTAGAGCTATAAACATTAAACTTCCAATTTTGCCCAACTGTTGCATTATAATTTATTAGTAACTGCCAAGTATTGTTTGTTTTAGTGTGTAAAAACCACACACTGTCATTACGTTGTTTAATATACACTTTATGTACTTGTGAGTAATTATTTGAATTATAAATTTTATCTACATATAAAATTTTTACATTATCGCCACCATAAATAGTATCTTTTGTATATTCTATTTTAGCGTTATATTTTGTTGTACTTGGCCCAAATTGCCCAAAAACATAATGCCATGTAGTACCAACATTGGGTAAAAAAATCGTTTGTGCTTTAATTTGAATAACAAGGGCAATACAAAAAACTAACTTTAAAGATAAACGCCATATCATAATTACTCCTTTATAAATTTACTTACACTTACTACATTGTTTTTACTAGTAATTTTTACAAAATACACACCGCTTACCAATTCACTAACATTTAATTGTGTTGTTTGTTGATGGATATAATTTATTTGAACGAGTTGCCCAAAAGTGTTTATTATTTGTATAGAAACATCTCGATAGCTCAGCGTGATAAATTCAACATTCAAAACTTCATTGGCAGGATTGGGGTAAATACTAATACCGCCTTCGACTCCGCTGAGGCTTACAGCCTCTATATCCGTTGTTAAAGTGCCATTAATAACACTACCACAGCCTGCGTTTACACAACCTAAGCTATCGGTTTTTACTATCCAAGCTTTGGCTTGAGGTTGATTCATTACCCCGCCACAAGCTATGTAGCCACCATCGTAAGTTTTTTCAATACCAAAAAAGGTTTCAAAATAATTTAAAGGGTTGGGGGGTGTTTGGTAATTATTGTATTGGCGCATCCACAAGCTATCGCCCAAAGCATTTACTTTTAATAGTATAGCTTTGGTATCGTAATTCATTAATGGTAAACTAGTACTATCGGCATAACGCCCACAGGTTACTATACTACCATCGTTATTAATTACAAAGCCATTACAATTATTAGTTATGGCAGCACTACCATAAGTTTTGCTCCATATTACATTTAAGTTAGTGGTATTTAATTTAGTTATTTGTAAACGATACATATTATTATTACCATACTTACCTGTGCGTTTACCACCATTAAAAACATAGCTATTATCAAAAGCACTGTATTTTAATTGTGAAATACCTTGTACGCCATTAAATGAAATTATGTTTGTGTTGCTAATTACGCCTAAAGTATCGGCTTCAATAAAACCAATATTGTATTTATTACTATTATATGTTATTGAACCACTAAATATTAATTTTTTTGTAATGGGGTTTAGTATAGCATTATTTGTACCTATATTTATAGGGTTATTTACTGTAATTATATTTACAATAGCTAAATTACTATCTAAATGAAATATTACTGGCCATTGATTAGTAGCATTACTTTTATTACCTATTAAATAATATTTATTATCGTTAAATTTTAAAAAACTATTTAAGTAGTAGCTGTAAACGCCATCGTAATAAAATGTATTTTTAATAGTATCTAATGTGGTAGTATTAATTTTTGTTAAAATAACAGTGGCTATGCTACCAGTATAGGTTACGCAAGTGCCAATAAAACTACTTTTAGTGGCTGGTATAAATTGCTTTAAGCCATTTAAGTAGGCAGAATAGGTTGTATTATAAATATTAAACGATTTTTTTAGTAACAAATTACCAGTTTTATTAATTTGCATTAAAGCTAAATCTTGCCTGCCTGAAGCGCTATCTTGTATGTAATTAAAAACAATATGCGAACTGTCTTGTTGCTGAGAGAAAATATTAGTGCTAAAAAAATTATTATAACCCGTTTTATAATAATTATTAAAAGTAGTTTGCCCTTTACACAACATGTGCAAAAGGCAAACTACTAATACTATATTTAATTTAATTTTTAGCATTTATTTAATAACTACTATTTTTTTAGTGCTTAATAAAGCATTGCCATTATATAAATTTACAAAATATATGCCATTTTGCAAAGTATTTAATTTAATGGTGCATGTGCTATTGCAATTTTGCTCAATTAATACTTTAGCCGTAACATCTACTATTTTAATAGTATACGTGTTTTGGGTTTGGTTATCAAAACTTACGTTTAGCATATCGTTAGCTGGGTTGGGGTACACATTAATGCCATTAGCAAGGCTTATTACATCATTATTGGTTGTTGTTTGGTTGTTTAATAAACGGGCCCCTTCTTTTGTTTGTATGGGCTCTAAACGTTCCTCATCAAACCTAATGTTATATACTTGTGCTAATATACTGGCAGCCAAACCCTCAGTAAGGTAATTTGCTTTATTAACTTCGGCTATTAAATAATTTTTAGCACTTGGGTTTAGCTTCATATCTTTAATGTAATTAGCATTTTGCGCTAAATTTAAAGCATACTGCTGTACCGCACAAAAATCAGGGTATTGTGGCGTTAGTTCCTTTATTTGATTTTGCGCTACAGCAAAGCGTTTTGCAGCAATGTTTATAGCTACTTTATCAAATTTACTGTTTGGCAATTCGTTTAAATTATAAATAGCTATAATACTATCGTATTGCACACCCGCAGTATCGTTTATAAAACGGCGTATTTTTTGGTTATTTAATAAACCTATTTCGCGTTGGGCTAATTGTAATTGGCTTTGCATGTTGGCACGGTTACTTAATTTATTTTGGTTTTGTGCGGCTTGTATTTGGTTAAATATGCCATTTGGTAAATTAAGGCTTTGCACCAATTGCCATACAGTATTTGTTGTTGGCGCATTTTTTTCAAACACATCTTTTATATGTCCATTAGGGGGCGTGTTAGCTTTGCCAAAGTACGCTAGTAATACAGCATCGCTTAAATAGGCAGGGGCCATTAACATATTTTTTAAATTACCAGGGCTTGTATTGCCATTAATAGCGTTAAGCAGGGTTTGGGTATTGCCCCCATCTAACTGTGCTGTAATACTGGCACTTGTAGTGCTGGCATTGCTGCGGTTAGTACTTAAGCTACTGGCCAACATTAGGCTACTAAAGCCCCCTAAGTTATTTACAGGGCAGTAGGTAGATTTTATGGAGCTTAAAGGAGGGTTAGAACCAACAATATCTACCAACTCTAAACTATTGCTACAGCTACTGCTAATTTGTGGGGTAGGATGGTAAATACCTCCTTGAAACGAACCATGACTGCTAATAAAAAAAGCATTACTAGTAGCAATGTAATATTTATTTTCGGCATTGGTATTACAAGCATTTACATTGTAAGTATTACGAACATTATCGGGCTCATTGGGGGTATTAGCAATACCCTGCGTGGTGTTAACGCCTGTATTGTTAGGGTAACCTGCTACATTACGAGAAGTTCTTTGTATGCCAATGTTGTATTTACCGTACAAAAAATCGTTGCAATTCATTACCAAGCCATTACCTGTGGTGGGGTCGTAATTTTGGTTAACAGCCCACAGCCCTTGTGCAAGCTCTGTAAAGGTATTATTGTAAATACTATTAGCATTAGGGCCACTATTGTTTACATATATACCTACGTTTTTAAGTGCGGGGCTTGCTTGAAAAACATTATTTTCAACTATATACGCATCGCAATTATTTAAATATATGCCGTAATTGGGTTGTGTAATTAAGTTGCTACCATCTACATCCATACCATTATTAATAAGCTCAACATTATTTACCTTGTTTACATATATTTGCGCATTGTTTTTATAATTGGTGTTGTGAAAAAGAGCATGGTCAATAGTGCTATAGTTGGTAGATATTGTATTTATTAAATAAATGGCTTTACCTAATTTAGAAAATACGTTTTGCGTGGGGGTACTACCACAATTTGTAGGGCTAATAGGGTTGGCACAATAATCTTTTACAATTATACGGCTATTTAAAGCATAAATACCAACCATATAGTCGTCACCAGTAAAGTTACAACCTAATACATTTAAACCATATACATCTTCGGTACGTATAAATGCATAAGGTGCTTGGGTTACGCCAACACCTTTGTAGTAATCATCAATAGTAAAGCTACTTTCTATGAAAAAACTTATATCGGGTTTTCGATTACCTCTTTTATACGAGGCATAAGGGTACATATCTACTCCTATTTGGTTGTTGTAAAAATTACTCGCTGTACTTTGTATAATACCACCAGTAGTTGTTAAATCAATACCGCCCGCTATTTTTTTACCAATAGTCACTCCTACAATAGCATCTTTAATGGTAGAGTTATTAAGTTCTAACATACCTTGGTTAAAAGGCAAATTGTTTGAACCCAAAATTTGTGGTAAGGTGGCATCGCCCCACACTTCAATACCTTCCCATAATATATTCTTAGAAAACGTTTCTACTCTAACACAATTTAAGGTAAGTTTTGCAGTAGGTTCAATAATTATTTTGCCATTTTGTGCTGCAGTTATTACGGTATTAGTAATTGTAATATCAGCCCCTGCGGGTAGTGATGATTTCGCAAATAAAACGTATCAATTTACAAACAATAAAACGTATTCATTTTTTGATGTAGCAAGTATATTGTCTGAGCTTTCCGTTAAAGAAATAAAATATACCCCAATTGAATTAACTGCTTTTGAGGTAACTATGAAACAAAAAGGATTACCCGAAGCAGTAATTAAAAAAATGGGGGGATTTCTTTTAGATATAAAAAACTCACAAGAAGCCATAGCGACGAGCGATTTGGAAAATAAATTAGGACGTAAACCAACTTCACTTAACGAAGGATTAAAAAAAATATTTGAATTTTAATAATAATTACAAAAAAATACAAAGATGAATATTACAAACAGCAAAATTTTAATTACAGGCGGTGCCAGCGGTATTGGGCTTGGTTTAACAGAACGATTTATAGAAGATGGTAACACAGTAATAATTTGCGGAAGACGAGAATCTGTCTTGAAAGAAGTAGTGGATAAATTCCCAACGGTAATAACTAAAGTATGCGATTTATCACAATACAGCCGAAGGCAGAATTTACTTTTGATGTTCAATAATTTTTAGCCGAGCTTTTCAAATTCTACTAATAGCTGCTTTTTCCGAACCTTCATTTATTGTGTAAAAATAGTATCACCTAACTTTATTTCACTCTTTATAATGTTTTAGATTAAAAAAAATAATTATATGTAGTATTCAGATTAACAAATACTAAACACTTATATACGTTTAGCATATTATTATTATTTTGTTTTTTTATCTTTTGTTTGACTAATTAAAGGAATTTCATCTATCCAAGAAAACTTATCCCTTAATATATTGGCTTTATTTTTCTTTATGTAATCAATATATGCCTTCGCTACAGGAGATATTTTTTTGCCTTGTAGCCAAATTAATTGCCATTGAGACTTGATGGGAAAACCAGCAGTTGGTAAAATTTTTAGATCACCAGATAAAATATCATTTCTTAATCCAATTAATGGCATAATAGAATTACCCAATCCTGCAATCAATGCTTGTTTTACAGCTTCATTGGAGGTGAGCTCCATTTTTTTTCGAACACTGATTTTATGTTTATCAAAATAATTTTCCATAACGTATCGTGTTCCTGACCCTTCCTCTCTAAAAATAAGGGGCATTTTCTTTAATTCATCTTTACTAATTATATGTTTAGGTAATTGTTCATTTCTGCCGCCAACAACATACAATTGATTTTCCATTAAAGTTTCCTTGTGTACCTTCATATCATCAGGCAGTACTGATACTAAAGCAAAATCAACTTCATTATTCTGTAAACTATTAATCACTTTGGATTTATTGGTTACATCCATTACCAAATCAATTCCTTTATTCTCTTTTAAAAACTCAGTTAAAAAATAGGGCATAACATATTTTCCAGTAGAGACGACTGATATAACTAACCTTCCAGCTAAGTATCCTTTATACGACATCGTTTTATAATTAATGGCATACACTTCGTTAATTATTCGTTCAGCCATGGAATATATCTCCTTACCAAAATCTGTGACATATAATTGCCGACCTACGACTTCAGTTAAAGGAATCTCAAACTGATCTTGCAAATGTTTTAATTGAATAGAGACTGCTGGTTGACTCAGATAAAGCTCTTCAGCCGCTTTTGTGATACTTTTAGTTTGAGCCACTTTGGCAAAAATTTTTAATTGATGGAGTGTGTAATTCATAATTTTTGTTTATGTATTTAATAACAAATATAAATAAAAATATATGGATTGAGGTGCATATTTTTGCAGCATAAACTATTTAAACATGACAAAACAGAAAATTTTAATGACGGTTTCAGCGTCCATAACTATAGCAGGACTGCTGTATTTAAAGTTATCTCATGGCTTTACAAACAAGCTCTTTGAGTTTGGAAATGACACTCTAATAGTCATCCTTCTGCTCACTTTTGCCGAAGAAATTTTATTACTTATTTTCTTAACTCCTTTCGCATTATATCAAAAGTTAAGTACGCTGATAAATAGTCGTATTAACGAAAGTCAACAAGAAACTGTTCAAAATACTAACCCTCAAAAAATATAAAGATGAAAACAGTAAATAACGCAAAATCGCTCTTAGTTTCTATTCTTTTAATAGTAGCTGGGTTAATTTCTCCTTCAAACGGAGTTGATGATAGAAGTTACAAAACACCATTAGAAATGGTGTTGATTGTGGCTATTGTCCTTGTCGCTACTACGCTGATTTATTTGGTATCGACGCTTGTAGATAAACAAAGTGAAACAACACAATCAGAACATTAATAAATAAAAAATATATATTTTAAAACAAATTCATGAACACAATAAAAATAAAAAAAACAGAGCTACTAATAAATTTTATATTGAAAAATAAAACATACGCAAAAAGACATGTTCGTGTTTGTATAACAACTATTTTCCTGCTTATAATATCACTTTCTGGGCATGGGCAAGTTAACGCAGATAGTGCTTTGAAATGTTTAAAAGAAGGCAACATACGATTTGTGAACCAAAAAAGTAGCCACCCAAATCAGGATATAGCTAGATTAAAGGAAGTTGAAACAGGACAGAAGCCATTTGCAATAATTGTAGGATGCTCCGACTCTAGGGTGCCAAGCGAAATAATTTTTGATCAAGGTTTAGGCGATTTGTTTATTGTAAGAACAGCCGGACAAGTTTCTTCGTATGCTTCTTGGGGTAGTATTGAATTTGCAAACGCTGTTTTAGGCTCTAAATTAATTGTTGTGTTGGGTCACACAAAATGCGGAGCTGTATCAGCAGCTTGTAAATTGCCAGATGTTCCTGGCCATATAATCACACTAATAAACGCTATTAAACCAGCCGCTGACATTGCCAGAAAAATGCAGGGTGATACTATTGAAAATGCAGTGAAGGTAAATGTTGCCTTGCAAGTTAAACAACTAAAAAGTCTTGAACCTGTATTGACAAAAGCAATTAAGGATGGGAATTTAAAAATTGTTGGGGCAGTATATAATTTGTCATCAGGTATTGTAGAATTTTTACCAGAAAACTATTTGGAATTAATTAAAAATTAAACTGTTTAATGGTAGACTAAAGAGAAATAATTATAATAAATATAAACACTAAAAACAAAAAAATTATGAATTTAGATTTATTAATTTCAAACATAACGAATCCCGCATTTTTATTCTTTATTTTAGGCGTAATAGCGGTTAAACTTAAAAGTGATTTAGAAATTCCCCCTAACTCTTCTAAGTTTATTTCTTTATACTTGCTTTTTTCCATTGGATTTAAAGGCGGGCAAGAGTTATCACATGAAACATTTAGCGCAGAAATAGTATGGTCTATGCTTTTCGGAATTGGAATTTCGCTAATAATTCCGCTTTACACTTTTTTCATTTTAAAACGAAAAATGAATGTGTATGATGCTGGAGCTATTGCTGCAGCTTATGGTTCGGTTAGTGCTGTTACGTTTGTTACAGCAGTATCTTATTTAGATATACAAAAACTACAATTGCATGGACACATGGTGGCGATTATGGCCTTAATGGAATCACCAGCCATTATTGCTGGTTTAATATTAATGTCAATTTATAATAAAGAAGAAACTAGTAGTGCAAATAAATTATCGGTGATAAAACATTCTTTTACGAACGGAAGTGTGCTACTAATATTAGGTAGTTTAATTATTGGATTATTAGCGAATGCAAAACAAGCCGAGGGCATTAAGCCATTTACCAACGATATTTTTAAAGGATTTTTAGCAATTTTTTTATTGGATATGGGTATTACAAGTGGCCGTAAATTAAGCTCATTTGTAGGTAATGGATGGTTTCCTTTACTTTTTGCTATGATAATACCCCTTTTTAATGGCTGTGTAGTTGCCTTTTCAAGTTCTATGGTTACCGATGATATTGCCAATCGATTTATATTTGCGGTTTTAGCGGCAAGTGCTTCTTATATCGCTGTTCCAGCTGCCATGAAAATTGCCATTCCAAAAGCAAACCCAGGGCTTTATTTGCCAATGGCATTAGCAGTTACGTTTCCTTTAAACATTACTTTTGGCATGCCGTTGTATCTTTATATTGTCCAACTGTTTTAAAGCAACTTATAGTTTAATGGTATCAATTTCAATGCCTAAGTTTACTGCGAATTAAATTTATAAACTCTCAGATTAATGGAAAACCATTATAAGCTATGGAGTTTCAGCCTTTGATAATAATTCTTTAAAATACTTAGCGACTAATATTGGAGCAATATAGAGCAAGTAGATGATATTAAGGTTGTAGGAATTAAGATTTAATTAAGGAGTTTTTGGTTTGCTAAAAAAGACTTCAAAAAATTTAAATTATTTATTTTTAAGAGGTTACTTTTTTGAATAGGAATGTTAAGCCAATTTATTTTGGTCTTGCAATTTCTTCTTCTTTTTTCTTTTTATCTAAATCATCTCTTTTTTTAGTAGCATCTTTTGCCTCCTCTTTATTTATAGCTTCTTTTTTCTTTTCTAATTTCTTTTCAGCTTTATTTTTTTCGTTTTCTTTTTCCTTAACTTTTTCGTTGGCTTTTCTTGAATCTTCGGCTTTATCGTCAGTTTTATTTTGCGATTTTCTTAATGCATCTGATTTATTATCCGTTTTACTTTGGGCTTTTCTCTGTTTTTCTATAGCTTCATCTGCTTTTTCCTGAGCTTTCTTTACTTCTTCATTTTTAATATCAACTTTTTTTTCAGCTTTTTCAATTTCCTTATTTTTACGCTCAATTTTTTTAGTGTCTTCCAGTTTGGCTTTAACTGAATCGACAGATGTTTGCGAAACACAAGTTGTTGTTGAAATAAGTGAACATATTGTAACCAATAATCCTATTTTTTTAATTGATGTCATAACATTTGTTTTAACACAGTAAATACATTTTTACTACTACCCAAAGGTGAGGTTTATACAAGAAAGATTGTTGCACATTATTTTTAATTAGTTACATCTATCACAGATTTTTATTTCGTATTTAAAAGAAAGGAATAAGTTATATACATTTATTTGGCTTAGAATTTATTTCTGTTTTTTAGAAAGTAATTTTAATTCTTCTTAAAGAGATTACTTATAGTTTATACCGTACCCCTCGTATCTTCGAGGAATTCGTTCATATTTGATTCGGAAAGAGGTGCAGGAAAATTTTTATAGACTTTTGAATAGAATGTGCAGGAAGATGAAAACCCCTGATAAATTTTTATCTATCAGGGGTTTTGGTATCGACAAAGTAGATTCGAAATTTAAAAACACTTTATTTTAAGGTTTTGAAGGCGATTAAATAGCTAACTTTAAGGGAAACTTTTAAAAATTCTTAGCGTAATTTTTTGTTTCTAGCTATTTTCTAAATCTAGCAATCATTTTTTTAACAGGCTTCATAATGTTATAACCCAAACTCATTGTAATACACATTGGACAGACGCCAAACCTAAAAAAGAAAAGGACTACTTTTTTGTGAAAGGGTAAATTTGCAGGTATAATTGGGCAGTTAAGTCCATCGTTTTCAAATTCTTTTATTCCCCAAACGTTTACTGATTCTTTCATTTTTATTTTTTTTTAATGAATTAATTTTAACCAAAGAAATGATAAATGCACATTGCCGTTAAGGCTACCGAAACTACACAAAGAATTATTTTTGTTCTCTTTTTCATGTTTATTTAGTTTAATAGATTGTCAATAATAGTTTTCATTTCTGCGTCCGTAATTGCGATACTTGTTTCGCTCAGCACTTTCAGTGTTTTTGCGTTAATAAAAGTTATAATCCCTGATGTCATATTTTTATTTTTTCCATGGACAATTCCACAAACTTGCATCATTCTCCCTACACCTTTTCGGTTTGCTTTATATATTTGTTTATAAAGAGACAATTTTTTTAGGTCATCTTTTGATTTAGTAATAGTAGTTTCGTCGGTTAAATCATTCATTACAATTTCCAATCCTTTTGCGGTATAAGGCATAATATTATTTGAGAGCCTTTCTCCATTTATTTTACATACTGCGCACCAATTGGCTTTGTTTACTACTGCAATTACTTTTGCATTATTAGTTTGTGCTTTAACTAATAAGCTTGTTGCCATTAACAAAATAGCAGACATTAACTTTAACTTTTTCATATTTTTATTTTTTTAAATTGGTTTATATAGTTTAATACCAAGAGAGTAATTATAATCACCCATTATAAAATAAAAAAAGCGAATTATTTAAAAATAATTCGCTTTAATAAAATTAAGAATAAATTTGGTTTAAATTTTGCGAAAGTTTATGACCGTTTTTATTTAATTTGTTATGTTTTTAAATGCAGCAATAAAATTTATGAAATCTTGTTTGGTTTTGTAATCGGTAATATGCCCCTGTTCGCTTATTTTGGCTTTTATTCCTTGTATTAATAATGTTGTTTCTTTTGTAAACTTTGCCATAACAGTTTTCATAATTAACTGTAATTGCTCATGTCCTTTTTCTCCATCTGCTGATGCTGTTATTATTCCAATTGGTTTGTCTAAAAAAACTGTTGTAGAAACACACCATTCGATTCCGTTTTTAAGCCCACTGGGGATACTAAAAACATATTCAGGTGTACAAATTATAATCCCGTCAGCATTTTCAATATTTTTTCTAAATTCGGTTATTGCATTTGGTGTATTGTCTTTAGAAAGTTCGGGGTTAAAATGAGGTAGTGTATTCAAATCCTTAAAAATCTTCAAACTAAATATGTCTTTTGTTAAATCATCAAAATTATTTATGAGCTTCTCATTTGTAGAGTTTTTACTTGCACTCCCAATTATTACAAAAATATTTTTCTGTTCAGACATTACTTTTAAGCTATGTTTTGAGCGCCTTTGCGAGCCTATTCCAAACATTTAAATTTTTGATTTTGAGCATTGTGTTTATTTGTATATCCAAATTCTTTAGTCACAGTTTCAATGCTTTTTTTATCATAAAAAATAGCCGTTAAAAGTACCTTACACTTATTTGTAACTTTCTTAAAAACATTTAAAGCCCTCTCCATTGTGCTTTCATCACTATCCGATTCAGCCTCTTCATAATCTGTTAAATATTTTTCGTAAATATCTAGTTCAGTTTTTACAATTTTATTAGAATCCCGCAAGCGTTTTAACCATAAATTACTGCTAATGGCAAACATGTATGTTTTTAAAGATGACGTTAAATTAAAATCATCTTTTGGTAATTTCTCTAGCAATACTATAATAGTTTCCTGAAAAATGTCTTTAGCATCATCGTCACTACCATTATTTTTAGTAATGAAATTTCTTACGGAAGGATAGTAAAACTTATACAATATTTCGTAGGCATTATTATCCTTAGATTTTAAACCTAAGTATGTTTCTCGGTCAGATGGTTTTTTGACATTCATTATGTGGCGGTAAATTTAGTTATAGGTATCTTTAGTTAATACCCATTCTTATAAAAAAATCACCCAAAAAAATTATTTTTTGTAAGATTTAACATATGTCTGCTGGTTTAAGAATACTATTTCTTAAAAGAATTTTAATTCTCTTTGGAGAATGCTGATTAGCCCAAGCATAAAAACCCCCTAATAAATTCTTAGTTATTAGAGGGTTTTTTTAGATTGTGGCATGTTAAGAAATCTCGCTTCTCTTTCGCGCCAAATAAATTTTGATAATTAATTCAACGAACACGTTCTGGTTTCTACTTTTGAAGCATCAGAAGGATCATAACTGGTGCCTGAAGAACAAGTAGCTAAAGCCGATTTCTTTGTTACATTATTATACGTTGTAATGTGTGTTTCTGAGCTTGATGCCCATGATTTAGAATAAGTACAAGTACATGTTCTGTTTTTTTTACAAGAAGCAAAGCCACATGCTAAAGCTATTATTGTTATAAATACTGTCTTTTTCATAATAAATACTGTTTAAAAAATTAAGGTTAATATTATTTACAAAGGTGTTGTTTCTTACACCCGTTATTGTTACATAATGTTTAAAATCTGTTATATAATTCACACATTTTTCATCAAAGAATTATATATCAATCGTATAATTTTTTATAAAGAGATATAGTATTTTAGAATAGTGATAAGTAAACCTTGTGCGTTACTGGCCGATTTTAAAAAAAGAATTATGCAAATGGATCAAAAAAAGAAAATAGCGTTTAATAACATAATAAATGTTGCACAGGTTGATTTTATAAATATTTAAAATTAAATTACATTTGTATTCTAAATTATTATAAATACATAAAATTTAATGCTATGAAATCTACCCTAATTATCAGTGCCTCAGTATTAATGAGCACTTTTTCATTTGCACAAAAAAGTTGTTGTGCAAAA
>JAYTRS010000323.1:0-4420 GCA_043746065.1 Bacteroidota bacterium
AAATCATACCAATATTAATAAGCGATGTGGCTATGCCTGGTTTATCGTTTATTTCTTCCTGTATTTTTAAACTTTTTTGATAATAGTCTATTGCTCTAAAAATATCGCCTTGCCTATCATACATTAAACCAATATTATTTAAGCAGTAGGATGTACCTTTTTTATTTTGTACCTCAATATTAATTTTTAACCCTTTTTTACAATAAATTAATGCTTTGTTTACGTTACCTATATTATTATAAGCAGTACTCATATTCATAAGCGTAATGGCTATACCTTGTTTATCGTTTATTTCTTCTTGAATTTTTAAACTTTTTTGATAATTTTCAATGGCTTCCACACTATTATTTTCATCGGCATTAATTAATCCAATATTGTTTAAAGTAGTTGCTAAATATTTTAAATATATTTTTTTTAATAGTGGAGGTGGGTTTTTAGCAAGATTATTTTCTACCAGTATTTTTAATTGTTGGTTGTATGCTTGCCACTCATCTTCGGGCGATGTTTCGGTTAGTTGAAATAAAATAGTGCATTTTACTGAATCGTGTTTAGCTGTTTTTAAAGCTAATTTTAACGAATCAAGAGTTTTATCCTGACCCAAACAATTGTTTATGGCACATTGAAGAAGGATAATTGTAAATATGTAAAATAGTTTTTTCAATTTTTATTTTAAAGTGCGTAAAGATTGTTTTTATTTTTTCAATATTCGTTCAATATATTTTTCGGTTGGCATTAAACTTTGTTGTATTCGTTTGGCGTAACATATGCTATCTAGCACTTCTTTTTGTTTTACTTCTACTAAATGTTTTTGGTTTTCTACAATTGTTTTTTGTTCATCAATTATGTTTTTTTGTTTTTGGGTAATTATAAAACGGTTAAACATAAATAAGCCAAATAACGCTGTTAAACCCAAGCCCCCATATAAAAAATAACGTTGCGTTTTTTCTTGTTTTAGTTTTACGGTAGTTAATTTTTTTTCTTCGCCAACTTTTACGCTATCCGCTGCGGCTTTTTTTTCGTACTCGTATTTTAGTTGGCTTTTTATACTTGCTTTTTTAGTTTCTTGGTTGTTAATGCTATCGCGCATTTGCACATAAAGTTCATAGTTTAGTAATGCGTTTTTGTAATCGCCAGTGGCTTTACAGATTAGTGTTAACTGTTTAGAAGCTTTAGCTATTTCATTTGGGTAGCCCAGTTCTTTGATTAAGGTCATACTGTTAAAACTATATTCTAAAGCTTTAGAGTAATTTTTTTGCTTAAAATATGCAAATCCTATATCGCGTGAAGAAATGGCTATGTAGTATTTGTTTTTAATATTTTTGGCAATCATTAAACTTTTATTATAGTGTATTAATGCGCTTTTATAATCTCCTTTCTCAATATATGCATGACCTATATTAGCTAAAGAAATAGTCATGCCCTTTTTATTATCTATTAACTCACTAATTTTTAAGCTTTTTTCAAAATAAGTTAATGCTTCTAATAAACAATTTTTCGCTAAATATAGACGACCAATATTTGTTAAAGATTGGGCTATTCCTTCTTGGTCATTTATGGCTTCTCTAATTTTTAAAGACTTATTATAATAATCAGAAGCCTTTTGTTTATCTCCTACGTTATCATATATAACCCCAATATTACTTAAAGAATAACCTATACCTAAATTATCTTTTAACTCTTCTTTTATTTTTAAGCTTTGAAAGTGGTATTCTAGAGATTTTTGTATGAGTCCTTGTTTGTCATAAATAGTTGCAACATTATTTAAAATAATATTAATTAATTTTTTATCATCAATTTCATTCAAAACTTTTAAAGCTTTTAAATAATAATCTATAGCTTTTGTTGATTGGTTTTGTAAGTCAAGTACATTGCCAATAACGCAAAGTGCTTTTGCATAATGTTTTTTAAATTTTAAATATTCGGGTTGTGTGGGTTTTAGCCTACTTAAATGTACTTCGCAAATAGTTATTATATCATTATTGTATTTAGTAACAAGCGTTAGATCACTTTCCGTCTCAATCATGGTATTTAAAATAGTACAACGTGCAGTATCATTTTTAGCTGCTTTTAAAGCTAATTTTAACGAATCAAGCGTTTTAGCCTGTGCAAAACCCCCAAAAGGCAATAAAAAAATGAGTATTTTTACAAACTTTATCACGGCTAAAAGTATTAATTTAATTCAAAAAGCCTTACATCTTAATTATTTTTTAAAAATAATTTGTTAATCTAAAAAAACTCACTACATTTGCACCCCTTATTAAAGGAAAATACTTAAAAAACAATAAAAAGTGGACGCATTAAGTTATAAAACACAATTTGCCAACAAAGCAACTGCCAATAAGGAATGGTTGTTAGTTGATGCTGAAAATGAAGTAGTTGGTCGTTTAGCCTCAAAAGTAGCAATGTTGTTACGTGGCAAACATTTAACAAGCTTTACACCGCATGCAGATGCTGGTAGCAACGTAATTATTATAAACGCTGAAAAAGTGCGTTTTACAGGTAAAAAATTAACCGATAAAGAATACATTCGTTACACTGGTTACCCAGGTGGTCAGCGTTTTGCTAGCCCAAAACAATTATTAGCTACAAAACCCGAAGAAATTTTAGCGCACGCCATTCATGGTATGTTGCCAAAAGGTCGTTTAGGTCGCCAGTTAAATACAAATATCCGTATTTTTGCAGGTACAGCTCATGGGCACGAAGCACAACAACCTAAGAAAATAGATTTAAGCAAAATTAAATAATTAACAAGTAAATGGAAGTAACAAACACATCTGGTCGCCGTAAAACTTCAGTAGCACGCGCATACGTTACACAAGGTAGCGGTAGTATTATTGTAAACGGTAGAGATTATAAAGAATATTTTAAAACGCCAACTTTACATTTTTATGTAACACAATCTTTAAAAGTATCAAATGCTTTAGATAGTTATGATGTAAAAGTAAACGTTAAAGGTGGTGGTACAACTGGGCAAGCACAAGCTATTCGTTTAGCCATTGCTAAAGCTTTAGTAGAAAACAATGCCGAATTAAAACCAAACTTACGTGCCGAAGGTTTAATTACCCGCGATCCTCGTATGGTTGAACGTAAAAAATTCGGTCAAAAGAAAGCCCGTGCACGTTTCCAATTCAGCAAACGTTAATAGATTTACTAATAAAGATTATACAAAAAATATGTCAGCAAGAACATCATTTAACGAATTACTAGAATCAGGTGCACACTTTGGGCATCTAAAAAGCAAATGGAATCCAGCAATGGCTCCTTATATTTATTCTGAAAAAAACGGAATTCATATTATTGATTTAAACAAAACTGTTGTAAAAATAGAAGAAGCTGCTAATGCTATTAAACAAATAGCCCGTGGCGGACGTAAAATTTTATTTGTAGCTACAAAAAAACAAGCAAAAGATATTGTTGCTGAAAAAATGAAATCAATAGATATGCCTTACGTTACTGAGCGTTGGCCAGGTGGTATGCTTACTAACTTTGCAACTATTCGCAAATCAGTAAAGCGTATGAGTCAAATTGATAAAATGGCTACTGATGGTACTTACACTAACATATCTAAACGTGAGCGTTTACAATTATCACGCGAACGCGAAAAATTAGAAACTAACTTTGGTTCAGTATCTGATTTATCTCGCTTGCCAGCTGCTTTATTTATTGTTGATATTGTAAAAGAGCACATTGCCGTAGCAGAAGCTAAACGTTTAAACATACCAACCTTTGCAATTGTTGATACAAACTCTAACCCTAATCAGGTAGATTATGTAATACCAGCAAACGACGATGCTTCTACTTCTATTGCTTGCATTATTGAATTAATGTGCGTAGCTATTAAAGAAGGATTAAGCGATCGTAAAATGGATAAAGATGCTAACGTAGGCGAAGAAAACGATACTAAAGAAAGTAGCGCACACGAAGCTGAAGAATTAGCAGTAGGTGTTAAATTTAAACCTACTAAAGAAGACGAAGATAAAGGTGGTGCTAAAAAACCTCGCCGTAGAACAACACCCGCTACTAAAAAATAATTAATAATTAATTTATAATTAGCGGTCATTCTGGTAACAGTATGACCGTTTTTTTTAATGATATTTCAAAAAATAAATTCAATCATCAATTAACAATAACAATTAAAAAAATGGCAATAACAGCAGCAGATGTAAACAAATTACGCCAACAAACTGGCGCAGGAATGATGGATTGTAAAAAAGCATTAGAAGAAACTAATGGCGATTTTGAAGCCGCAGTAGATCATTTACGTAAAAAAGGTGCTAAAGTAGCAGCAAACCGCCAAGATAGAGATGCTAAAGAAGGTGTAGTATTAGCGAAGACAGCCGCCGACAACAAATCGGCAGTAGTAATTAGTGTTAATTGTGAAACTGATTTTGTAGCTAAAAATGCAGATTTTATAACCTTT
>JAYTRS010000324.1:0-4376 GCA_043746065.1 Bacteroidota bacterium
CGGTTAGCATCGGCATTGGTTCTGCCATAACGAATAATGCCCTTATCATCCCAATGGCAAATAGTGCGGTAACTAACACCTAAGGTTTTTGTCGAAAAGCGTTCCATGCTAATGGTCTCCATTAATTCGCCTAAAGCATCAAAACTTCGGGTATCAATAAATTGTTCTAATTCTAAGGCTATCATCGGTTGTTGTATGTTATAAACGTTGTTTTAACTATTTTAGTATAAAAAATGCCTCAAAAAATGCTAATTGAGCTATTTTTATAAATATTACACAAATGTAATATAATTATTTAAAACATCAAACTTTTTTTGCCAATTTTATTTAACATATTTCTACACAAAGCAATATTATATCTAGTGAATAGTAGCAATAATCACGCCAAATTATCTGTTATATTGTTAAAAAAGGCTTGGTTACAAAAATATTATCTTAAATATTTAAAATTAACGTTTGATTAATTTAAAATAACTACTTTTGCTATAAGAACATTATACGATAAAAGTAAGAACTATATAAGATTATGTTAAGAACACCATAAGAGGACAATTAGAACAGTGTAGTATAGGCTTAAGAACTCCGTAAGAAACCATTGTAAATTGATAGAAAACAAAAGGTTTACTCAAAATAAAAAACAAAACAGTGATATAAACAATAACGGTATGATGGATTTGGCAATAAAATACTTAGAAAAATATGCTTTAAGTCAGCAAACAAAGGAAGAGTTAATTCAAAAAATTTTAGAATTACAAAAACGTGACCAAGAATGGTTTGATAGGTATGATAAATTATTTCAGTCGAAACGAGCGAGCGATAAAAAGCAAAATGAAATAGAAAAACGTTATGAAACGAAAATAGAAGAAATAATAACCGAAAAAGTTAGGCATCAAATTACAGCTCAAGAGTATAAAAAAATTGTGGATTTAAAATTAGGTAATACTTATAATTTAAATGCTACATGGATTGATAAAATTATTTTTGTTTTAAAAACTGCCGAACGTCCTCTTCGCTCATCCGAAATAATTGAAGTGCTTTATAAAAACGATCGTTTTTTTAGAACATTAACGAACCATCAAAAAGGGTTATCGGCACATTTAACTAAAGCTTTAAAATACGGACGCATAATTGGCACAAAACAAAAGGGACAAAATGGGTATTTGTTTAGCTTGCCAGATGTAAAAAATACAAAAACGGACTAGTGAAAAGCCCATGATTGCCCCATGACAAGTCAATGCCGTTATAGTGAATTCTCCATGATTAGGTAGTGAATAACCCATGTTTGCCCAATGAATTGTCAAGGATATGTTTAAAAACATAATATTTGGAATATTATGGCTACTCCCAATATCGAAAGTATGTACTTGAGAGTAGAAAGTAGGTAGTTGTAATATCGAAAGTATATACTTGAAAGTAGAAAGTAGGTAGTTGAGAGTAGAAAGTATATACTTGATAGTAGAAAGTAGGTAGTTGGTTTTGTTAATTGAAAATTCAAATCAATATCAGGATTAATTACTAACGCTGTCAACTTATTTCAGGGCGATACAAGAACGATACAAATCATAAGTTTTAATATTATGGAGGAATTAGGGAGAAAATTTAAAGTTTAGGGAGCAATTGCGGAGCATTTAGGGAGCAATTGGGGAGCAGTTAAAAACAGTAAATAAAAGTTAAGGAGCGTTTAGGGAGTAATTGGGGAGGAGTTGAATTATGGTAAATTGTAAAAAAAAGTCACAAAAAAATGGGTTTTTTTGTGACTTTTAAAATCTATTAGACTTAAAAAACAATCAAATCGAAGATTAAATCAATTTAACTATATTTGGAATGAATATGCCAAGTTTTAAAATAAATAATTCAGTAAAAAAAATAGTGTTCTTCATATTTTTAATGCCATTCGCAGTTTTTTCTCAAAAATATACTGAACCAGGTGATTTAAAACAATTCAACATCACGGTAAATCATGATGACTGTACCATAAAAACGCAAATGCTAAGTTCTCCAAAACAAATTACCATAAATAATGATAGAACCTATATGTGGTATGCTTCACAAAAAATTATGGAAACTAAAGGAGGCTATGAAGGGAAATTAATACATGGTAAATACACGGCCTTTTATTTAAATAACCAATTAAAGGAACAAGGCACTGTTAAATACGGATTAAAAAATAAAGAATGGAAATACTGGTACCCTGATGGGAAATTAAAAGAAGTAATTAATTGGAAAAATGGCGTTAAAAACGGTTCATATAGTTTGTATAATGATTATGGGCAATTAATGGCTAAAAGTAATTTTAAAAATGATAAACTACACGGTAAATTTTATACGTATGGTATTAATGGTATTATTATAGATAAGAAAAAATATAAAAACGGTGAGGAGATTATTCCTAAACCTAAAATAGAAAAGATTAGAAAGGAAAAAACACCAAAAGAACCTAAAATAAAGGAAGATAAACCCAAAGAAGAAAAGCCTAAGAAAGTTAAAAAAGAAAAAAAATCGAAAGATGGAACAGGTAAAGAAAAATCTGAACCTAAAATAATTACTTCATAATTTTTCAAATTATGATGATCAACCTTGCAACCTTTAAATCAATTTTTACTAAAAAACTAAATGGCGGTGCACTTTTCATAGCCATATTAATTAGCATTATTGTGGGTATTTTGTTATGTATGTTCATTCTATTAGCCAATTACAATCAGCGAAGTGTTACTAATCTTACCCAATCTTCACAATTATACTACAATTTAAAAAGCGCTTTTGAAATTGCTCAATCTGATTATTTTACCGAAGAATCAAATAACAAATGGTTTAAAAATTTGGTTAACGACGATTCTATAAAAATAAAAAAAATGCAATGGGGTGCTTATATTTTAATTAATGCACAAACCAAAAACAGACATCATTCTCTATCTCAAACAGGTTTGTATGGCACAGCTATGACAGCCGATAGTGGCTTGGTGGTGGCAGACAATAGTCGCCCAATTGGTTTAAGTGGTAACATTATTTTTAAAGCCAATTGTTATTTGCCAAAAGCTGGCATCAAACCAGCCTATATTGAAGGGCAAAGTTACATTGGTTCTGCCCAAAATAGTGGCTTTATTAAATCTTCGCCACAAAATATTTCAGTTATAAACCAAACTATTTTAAAACAATTAAAAAAACAGCAAAGCGTATCACTTTATAATGATAGTAGCGTATCTCAACTTACACAAAAAATAAACCATTCATTTAATAAAAAAACAATGTTGTGGCAAACACCTTCTACTAAATTGTACAACTTACATTTAAAAAATAATATAAAAATTTTATGCGCAGGAAGTATTGAAGTAGATAGTTCTTGCCATTTTGATAACATTTTAATTGTTTGCTCTAAAATTAAATTTAAGCAAGGGTTTAAAGGTAGTATACATGTATTAGCCAGCGATAGTATTATTTGCGAAAAAAAATGTGAGTTTGAATATCCTTCATCCTTTACATTGCTAGCAGATGATGACAGTCAAACTAATTTACGAAGTATTGTTTTAGAGGAAGAATGTGTTTTTTTTGGCGGAATTATTGCCATAAACACTAGTAAATTTTTAAACGCATCAAAAGTATTTATTAAATTGAATGCAAAAAGCGAGGTAAATGGCTTTGTATATTCTGATAATTACACCCACGTGGAAGGCAAACTAAACGCCACCATTATAACCAATGCTTTACTTTTAAAAACACCCTCGGCTGTTTACGAAAATCATATTTTAGGTTGCGAAATTGACCCAAAAAAATACGCACATCTTTTAGCCATTCCTTTAGTATTTAAAAATAATTCAAAATTAATTTGCTGCAAAAAAATAAATATGTAAAGGGTAATACCGTTGTAGAAGTATTAATTGCATTGGCTATTATAAGCTTTTGTGCAACCTTAGCCGTTATTATTTATTTAAACATACAAAAAAGCAGTTTGCCATTTTTTAAATTAAAAGCTGAAGAATTAGCAACTTATTATTTAGAAGATGCTTTAAAAAATAAAACCTTTACTGAAGAAACTTTTAAAGCAGAAGAATTTAGTGTAAAAAAAACACTTGAAATTCATCCACAATTTCAGGATTGTTATATTATTCGCATACTCGTTTTTGACGGCAACAAGAAAAAGTTACACGAAATGGAAACTTTAGTATTAAGGCAGAAATAGATTGAACAAAGAAAAAAAATATCATTTAAAAGGATTTACTTTGGCAGAAGTATTGGTAACATTGGCATTGACCTCTTTAGCCATTACCTTTGCCTATACTACATTAACATATGTTCAAAAATTATTTGTTAATTATAAACAACAAAATCGTTTTATAAACGAGTATTGCAATTTTAAAAGCAGAATGACTTATGAAGCT
>JAYTRS010000325.1:0-4372 GCA_043746065.1 Bacteroidota bacterium
CAAGAACCTTACTGATATGCGCTACGTTAGGCGTTACAGCAATGGTTATTGGCATCATGACAACCGGGACTATTCCCATTTTTGCATTTTTAAGTGGTGGTTTATTTTGCTCAATTATGTGGCCTTGTATTTTTTCGTTAGCCATTGCAGGCTTAGGTAAATACACTAGTCAAGCATCGGCTTTTTTAATTATGATGATTGTAGGTGGGGCTGTTATTCCTCCATTACAGGGTTATTTAGCTGATAAAACGAGTATTCATACATCGTATAGTATACCCGTAATTTGTTTTGCATTTTTAACGTGGTATGCTTTTAAAGTAAAACATATTTTAAAATTAAAGGGTATAGATTATGATTCAAATAATGATATAACACACTAATTTTTTTGCTATATTTTTTTAATTTAAAATTAATAATTGCGTCTTAACCTATTAACAATTTCATCTTAATAACCTTTACTTTAATTAACATTGCCTTGTTTGTTTATAATATGTTTGTAATGCTATATGCCTTAGTAACTTGCCTATTTTTATAAAAATAATAATATCATTTTACAATGAATGCAGAAAATATAAAATCAGAATTACAACACGTATTGGATAGCGATGTGGCCTTACGCAAAGAGTTTACCGACCTTAAACGTTCGTTAGGCGATTACCGTAACCAACTAATTATGCGCGAAGAAGATTGTAAACGCCTGCAAGTAACCATTGATGTACTAAACACAAAATTAGCAGTTGTTGAACGCGATAACACAAATTATAAAGCTGAATTAACGTCTTTTAAAGAATTAAGAGGTTCGATAAAAGAACAATTACACGAAAAACAAAACGAAATTGATGCACGCCTTAGTGAAATTGATAGCTTACGTAACGATTTAAATTCGATAGCTGCCGACTACGAATTAAAAATTGAAGAAATTAAAAATAATGCCGATACTGAATTAACAAAAGTAAAAAATGAATACAGCATTCAAATAAACGAATTACGAAGTAATACGCATTACAAAGAAAGCGGCTTAAAAGAAGAATTTGAAAACAGAGTAAATCATTTATCAGCCGGATGGGCAGATAAAGAACAAGCAATAAACTTAAATCATCAAGAAGAAATAACAAACCTAAAACAAAAACACGAACAAGAAATTACCTTCTTAAAAAACGATTATACCTCTCAAATTTCGGGTTTAACTGCTTCTAATAGTGATCAAATTTCTTTTTTAAATCAATCTCACACAAGTTCAATTAATAAGCTAGAAGAAAGCTACTCTCAAAAATTAGAAAGTTTAGAGTATGGTTATAAAACCGAAATAAGCACTTTAAAATTAGCCCTTGAAGAACAACGTTACCAATTAACCGACAGTTTAAAATCGCAATTAGAAAGCCTTACAACTGAATACAGTAATAAAGAACAAAGCTTAATTAATAGCTACGAAAAGCAATTAGAAGAATTACGTAACCTAACTTCATCATCAACCAGCCAATTAAACTTAACTTACGAAACTCAAATTAGCGAACTAAAATCCTTACACCAAACTGTTATATCTGATTTAAACACGTCGTTTCAAAATCAATTTGCACAGTTAACTGAAGCTAACACACTACAATTACAAAATTTAACAAATGAGTACGAAGAAAAATTAAGCAACACTTTAATTCACTCTAACTCACAAAACACAAAATTAACCGAACAGTTAAGCAAAGCCCAATTAGATACCGACCATTACACAGAAAAAGTAAGAGAATTAGTTATACATATCGATTCGCAAAATTCTGTTATTGAAGATTTATCGTCGCAATTAATTAACACACAACACCAACTAAAAAACGAAGGCGAGCAGTTTGTAAACTTAAGCTCTGAATTTGAATTGTTTAAACAAAACAGTTCACTATCCAGTACCGAACAAGTAAACCAATTAAACGCACAAATAGAAACCTTAAATACTGAATTGCAAAATTTGGGTCTGTTATTTGAAAACAATACAAACATTTTAGCCGAAACCGAAACCCAATTAGAAACCAAAGTTGAAGAACTTGCTCAAGCCAGTTTAAAAATAGAAAACTTAGCAGGCGAAGTTGATACTTTTAAAGCAAGCCTATATAATAAGGAATTAGAATTTGAAACTTTTAAAACCGAATTACAAAATACTACCCACATTACCTTATCTAATCAAGAAATTGAATTTCAAAAACTATTAGTAGAAAACTCAAGTCTAATTAACGAAATTGATTTAGCACAAGATAAAGTGGAAGCACAAGAAGCCGAAATTGAATTACTGAAAGCAGAATTAAACGATTTATCAACTCAAAGTATTAGTCGAGCCGAAGAATTAAAAGAAACCTTGTCCGCCAAAAATTTTGAAATTACAAACCTGCAAGGCAATAACGCGGCTTTTGGTTTAGAAATTGAACAACTAAAATCAGAAATTGAAAGTTTGCAACATCAATTAAATTCAAGTCATCAATCTACCGAACAATTAACGGCTCTGCAAAATAATTTTGATACCTTAACAAGCGAAAAACATAATTTGTTATCGCAAATTAGTGATATGCAAAATACAATTACTAACCTAAACTTATCGGTTAGTAATTTAAACTCAAAAATTACCGATTACCAAACCGAAATTGAAACCATAAAAACTACCAGTAAAGTAGAGGAGCAAGAAGCCTTTATTGACCGCCTTTTTATGCAAATTGATGAGTTAAACGACCAACGCCTAGGTCTTTTAAACGAAAAAGAACAAATGGCCAACCAATTGTTAAAAATGAACGATGTAGTAGGCGAATTATCGCAACATGTTGATAGTCAAAATATTGATGTTACCGATTTGAATAATCATAGAAAAAACATTATTTTAGCAAACGGTTCAAATGGGGTTCAGGGAAAATCCCAAATGAAACAACAAATAAACGATTTGGTGTGTGAAATTGATAAGTGCATTGCGTTATTAAGTGCTTAATTAACACCCCTCTTTAAATGAGCGAAGTAAACATAAAAGTTGAAATTGCCGGCAGTATTTTTCCCTTAAAGGTAAATACTAACGATGAAGCAAACATTACAGAGGCTGTTAATTTAATAAATACAAAAATTGCCGAGTTTCAAAAAAACTATGCAGTTAAAGATAAAAAAGATGTGTTAAGTATGGTGATGTTGCAACTGGTATCGCAACTGTATAAAGAATCTAATACGGCACAAACAGAATTAAGCAATTTAAAAAAAGTGTTGCAAGATGTGGAGTTAATGTTAATACAACATAAACAAAACATTAGTAACATTAACGAGTAAACACTTATTATTTTTATTATTTCACGCACACTGGGTTTAAACAATATGTTTAAAAGCTTTGTGCGTTTTTTATTAATAAATTTTTAGAACGAAAAAAAGGAGGAAAAACAAAATGGAAATTTTAACAATAGTACTTATTGCAGCAGCCTTAATAATTGGTGTAGTAGCAGGTTTTATAATGGCAGGTAGCAAATTAAATGCAAGCGCTAATAAAGAAAAAGAAAACCTTATTAAAGAAGTAGAAGTAAAAGCCGAAGCTACCAAACAAGAAAAAATACTACAGGCTAAAGAAAAATTTTTACAGCTAAAAGCAGAGCATGATAAACTGGTAAATGAAAAAAATACAAGTATTATTACCACCGAAAATAAATTAAAACAAAAAGAAAGCGACCTTAATAAAAAGTTAGAAGACGCTAACCGTAAAAATAAAGAAGCCGATGAAATTAAATTACTAGCTTCTCAGCAAATAGATTTATACAAACAACGTTTAGAAGAAGTTGAAAAAGGGCATCGTAAACAAGTAGAATTACTCGAAAAAATTAGTGGCTTAAAAGCCGAAGATGCAAAATTACAGTTAGTAGAATCTATTAAAAATGAAGCAAAAACCAATGCCATGGTGTATATTAAAGACATTATGGATGAGGCAAAACTTACAGCAAATAAAGAAGCTAAAAAAATTGTTATTCAAACCATACAACGTGTAGCTACCGAAGTGGCCGTTGAAAATAGTATTTCTGTCTTTCATATTGAAGGCGATGAAACTAAAGGTCGTATTATTGGGCGCGAAGGACGTAACATTCGTGCCTTAGAAGCCGCTACAGGAGTTGAAATTATTGTAGATGATACCCCCGATGCCATTACCTTAAGTTGCTTTGATTCTATCCGCCGCGAAATTTGCCGTTTGGCTTTACACCAATTAGTAACCGATGGCCGTATTCATCCTGCTCGTATTGAAGAAGTGGTAGAAAAAACCAAAAAAATGCTGGAGGAAGAAATTATAGAAACTGGTAAACGTACCTGTATCGATCTTGGCATACACGGCTTACACCCCGAGTTAATTCGTATGGTGGGGCGTATGAAATACCGCTCA
>JAYTRS010000326.1:0-4369 GCA_043746065.1 Bacteroidota bacterium
TGTAGGCAAAAAGGGCGGCTAATCCTGCGGTGTATTGTTAATTAAAAAGTAAATACCCCCATTCCCTCGTCCGTTTAGCCTGCCTAACGATAATTATTAAATATGCCTGTTTACGAGCAATACTTAAACTACCAAACTCTCTTTTTTATTTAACCCCTTTTTTCGTAATCAATTAAATTATATATATTTGTTAAAAGCTAAAAGCCAATACTTACAAATAGCTACAGGCACATAGTGTAGCGAGTAGTTACCTGCAATGCCTATGAAAAATAAAAACATGACAAAATCAATAAAATTGAAAAACAAACATCGTGGTAACTTGGCTCTATTGTTTATTCTGCTCTGCCAAATGGGGGCTTTTGCTTTTGAATATTCGTTATCTTTAAGAGATGGGGCATTTGATGGTATGAAATATAATTTTACGCTCCTTAAAATTATAGACGGTAGACTCGATAAAACCAAACCTATTGGTAATCTTAATTCAAATCTCTCCTTCTCTGAAAATGAGTCAGTTGGAAATGATTCATTGTGCGACCAAATGAATGTTTTTATAAAGAAAAATAAAGCCAACTTTCTTGACACATCTTATAAAATTATTGTAATCCTTAATCAACTTAATCTTAGACTTATTGAAGGTAAGAGTTTTGAAGGCAAAATTCAAGACATAGAAATAGGTGTTTCCTTAGACTATTATAAAATAACTGGAAATAAATGTACATTAATTTATCAGCAATATTTTAAACAGAGAGAAAGCGTAAAAATGATAGCAAAAAAAAGTAAAGCTATAAACGTAGTTTTTTCAGATGCTATTACGTTTGCTTTATTCGATTTTAAAAATCAACGTCGAGTTTACAAACCTGTTCTAGCACCTGAATTAGAATTAACGGCTTTTTATAAATTATTTGAAAGTAGGCCAATGCAAATTGTAACAAATCAAAATTTAAAAAATGGTCTCTATTTCAGTATTAAAGACATTTACCTGAACAATCCTGGCCTACTTACCGACTATACTATTCCAGACACATCAAAACTTGGATTAGTACCAATTGCTATCAAATCTAAAACCTACATTATTGAAAGAGCTTATGCAATTGTTAATTCTAAAAGAATATTCATTTACGTTAGCGATAACTTTTACAAAGAAGCTGACATAGATGGGGAAGGAAAATTGTTTTTTCCTGACGTTACTTCAACATCCATTTCCAAAGAAGCAAAAGTTGGTGCAACAGCAGTTGGTATAGCAAGGGCAATTCTGCCACTTGGCTTTTTGGGTGGTTTGGCTTCTTCTGCGGTAAAATCATCAATTAAAAAATCTGGGGCTACCACAGCTGTATCCGACGTATACATTGATTATGACACTGGCGACATGGTCTACAAATAAAAGGCATAGCCCCTAACAACACCTAAGCTCCATTTTTTGCGTGTTAACGCTAAATACATTACTTGGGCAAGTAAAAACGTACGCCTGCTTTCTTTATAAGTTACAACCGCAGCTACAAATCACATAAACTATTAATACTCTTTATACTCACCTCTATATTCTGCTTTGCACAAAAAAACAAAAATTTTAACCCCTACACAATAAACCTTAAATTATTTCGTTGTATAAAATAAAGTACCAAACTTTAATTAAAAAACAACTAAAAAATTAACCATTTAAAACTAAACACTATGTCATCACAATCCGAAGCCTCAAACCTCACAGCTAAACTCACAGACCTCGTGACTAAAGTAACAGACCTCGCTACTGTAACAGTTAAAATTGTTAAAATACTTGCAAATAATCAAAACGCAATGCTTAAAAAACACCCTCAAGCAACAAAACTCAAACAACCCAAAACCAATAGCAAAACCTCTCACCTATTATTTTATCACAATACCCTCCCTCTTCAGCGGTATTTTGTTTTTTTTCAAGCCATATAATCTTACCAAATATTACCTATCTTTATAATTCTTAATATTTAAAATATGAACAAATCACGTTTAATTACCCTTCTTTTTTGTGTATTATTTTTAGGTTCAAACGCTCAAAAATGGGCAGAAATGCTACAAAACCCCAACGCTAATTTTTACGATATAGTAACCGAATTTGATGCCTATTGGAAAGATAAACCTTACCAACGAGGCAAAGGCTACAAAGCATTTAGGCGCTGGCAATGGTATATGGCACCTAGGGTTTACCCAACAGGTAATTTAAAATTTGCTTCGCGCGGTTATGCTTTGGAGAAATACAACGAATACTTACAACAAAACACAAGCTTTAAAATACTAAGTACTGCTGCTACAACTGCTAACTGGGCACCCTTGGGGCCGTTTGGTTCGCCCTCGGGTGGCGATGCTGGACGTTTACAAGTTATTCGCTTAAAACCAGGCGATCCTAACACCATTTACGTGGGCACTGCCGCCGGTGGCCTCTGGGAAAGCAGAGATGCAGGTGCTACCTATACCACTACTACCGATCAAATAGCCTCCTTAGGCGTTTCAGATATTGCCATTAACCCACTAAACACTAATATCATTTATATTTCTACTGGCGATAAAGATGCTGGCGATACGTACGCCACAGGCGTTCTAAAATCTACCGATGCTGGTTTAACTTGGAGTGCAACGGGCCTAATATTTAACACATCGCAACAACGTCGTATTTATAGGTTATTAATAAATCCTATAAACCCTAATACTTTAATTGCAGCTACTAATAATGGCATGTATAGGAGTATAGATGCGGGTACAACTTGGAGCATTGTAGCAAATGGTGCTTTTGTAGATGCTGAATATAAACCTAACGATACTACTGTTGTGTATGCGGTGGCAGGGTCTAGCATTTCAAAATCAACTAACGGCGGCGCAAGTTTTGTAAACGTTACTATACAAAATGGGCTTACTACCGCCCGAATGAATATAGCTGTAACCCCTGCTAATAGTAATTATTTATATGTATTAGTGAGTAATACTGGCAATGGTTTTGGAGGCTTGTACCGCTCTATAAACGCGGGCTCATCCTATAGTTTAATGAGTAGTGGACCTAATATTTTTGATTGGAGTAGTAATGGCAGTTCGCCTGGAGGGCAGGGTTGGTATGATATTGCAATAGATGCCTCACCCACAAATGCAGATGAAATTACCTGTGGTGGTGTTAATTCGTGGAAATCTACAAATGGCGGTACAACGTGGAGTTTAAACACCCATTGGTATGGTGGAGGTGCACCCTATGTGCATGCTGATTTACATTGCGTTTTATATGCCAGTGGCACTACTTGTTATTTAGGTACTGATGGGGGTATAGCCCGAACAACTAACAGTGGTGCCTCATGGACCACCATAAACGGATTAATGAATATTTCACAAATATATAAAATGGGTTTATCGGCTAGTAATGCTGGGGTAATTGTTACAGGGCATCAAGATAATGGTACCAATTTATTAAGCGGCGGTAGTTGGAGCGAAATATATGGTGGCGATGGCGCCGATTGTTTTATTGATTGGAGTAACGACAATAACATGGTGGCATCTTACATCAATGGCGATTATCAGTTTTCTAACGATGGAGGGACTAGTTGGACATCTATATCAAATGGCATAACAGGTACTGGCGCTTGGGTGGCACCAATAGTACAACATCCTACCCAACCCAATACGTTTTATGCAGGTTACCAACATGTTTGGAAATCTATAGACCAAGGCAGTACTTGGGCACAGCTTGGTAGTATTGGCGCACAGTTAGACGAAATAAAAATAGCCCCTTCTAATACTAATATCATTTATGCTACATCAACCAGCGGTGTATGGAAAACCCTAAACGCAGGACTAACATGGTCCAGCATAATAGGCACAATACCCGCAGGTACAGGGCAAGTAAGCGATTTTGCAGTAGATAATTTAAACCCAAATAATATTTATCTTACCCTTTCGGGTTATGCCTCTGGCAACAAAGTATTTGCATCCAGTAATGGAGGAGCATCGTGGGTAAATTATTCGGCAGGCTTGCCCAATATACCTGTAAATTGCATTGTATACTCTAATAATAGCCCACAAGCATTATATATTGGTACCGATGTAGGCGTGTATTACCGCGAAGCAAGCATGGCGGCTTGGATACCTTATTTTACTGGTCTTCCAAACGTTACCGTACACGATATGGAAATTTTTTACCCTACAAATAAACTACGTGCCGCTACTTATGGGCGTGGTGTTTGGGAAACTAATTTATATAGTAACCCAACGGCCGCACCAGTTGCGGCATTTAATACCGCATTTTCGCCAGGATGTATAAGTACGGCTTTACAATTTAACGATGTATCTGGTAATATGCCTACCGCTTGGAGTTGGAATTTTAGTGGTGGAAGCCCAGCAACATCAACACTTCAAG
>JAYTRS010000327.1:0-4365 GCA_043746065.1 Bacteroidota bacterium
CCTTTTAATACGGGTGCAAAATCGCTTACATCGTAATACCAACTTTTACCCTTTGCACCAAAATCTAAACCTATACCATAAGGCGTAACAAACGACATAATTTCGTTAAAATAAGGATAACGCTTATAATAATTTAAGTTAGAAATTGTAATAACACTTGTTGAAGCAATGGCTGTAGTGCCTGTTAAAACGCTAGTATCGCCATTATAAATATTAGATACAGCTTGGTAACCATTAGCCGTTGATACTAAGTTTACAGCATCATTAGCCATTGGCGTTACAGTAGCGTTAGAGGTAATGGAATAGTTTTGGATTGTATTTGCTAGATGTTGAATAGAATCTTTTACTGTAACGGTAGTGGTAGTAAGTGCATAGCTACCTCTTAAAAAAACAATATTTGGGCGAGTGGTTGTTTCGGTAAACATTCGGTTTAGGGTATGGCCTCTATCAAACGTCCATAAAACGTTAGTACATGGGGCTGTTAGGCTATTTTTAAAATCGTTAATGGTTAAGCCTCCACCTTCGTTCATTTTATAATAAGCCACTAAATTGCTATAAAATGGGTGTACATTCGTAATGGGTTTATTCATCCAAGTTTGTATATCCGTTAAACTTAATTCCTTATCCCAAATGGTTAGTTCGTTAATTTTACCTTTGTAATTATTGGTTAGTGTATTGCTTTTACCAAGTATTAAGTTAATTATTGAAATGGTATTTATTTTGCCGGTATTATAAAGCCATAAATTGCCATTTAAATATATTATCATATCGCCCGTGTTGGCATTTTTAGTAAATGCCCAATGATTCCATTGCCCACCTTGGTTATTTGCACCAGCTACTTTACTAATTCTATCATAATTACTACCAGCATTACCACAGTCAAAATAAACTTTACTATCGCTCCATGGCAAATGTATGTTAAAGCCTTGAATGGTTGTATTTGTTGGGGTACCAAACAAAATAGAGGTATTGGCTGGTAGCATTGCTGCATTGCCATAGGCCCAAAACGAAACTGTAATTTCGGTATTAATACTGGCCATTAATGCTGTGTTTATAATAGCGTGGCCATTGTTAGATAAATCTAAAGCATAATTATTATTTGCATATAAGCCCGTGATAGATGCCGTGTTAGCGCCATTAAAAACAATAGCCGTGTTTGGAACAGAGTTTGTAAACGAATACTCAATAATAACATTGCTTGTACCATTCCAAACAAACGGGGTATAAAACATAATTTTATTATTACCATTTATAAATGTATAATTACTATTAAACACATTTGTAAAACCAGTAGTTACAACGCTACTACTATTTAAAGCAGTTAATGTAGTGTGTTGAATGCTTACTTTAAAAAAATTAACCGTACCGCCAGCATTTGCAACATTAAGTAGTATGCCATTTATGTTGCCAGCACTATAACCCGCCAAACTGAGTTCAGCTGCAGTATATAATACCTGCGACTTACCCGATTTTTCGTTAGCTTTTAAAAAATTGGGGGTAGCTACATTACCAGTACCAATTGTGTATTGGCTTTCGGAAGTAATACTGTAACTTACATTGGTTTGGCTGTAATTATAATAATCGTAAGTGGGTTGGCTAACATAACTAAACGTAGTACCCGAAAAATTTGAAACAACATAATTAGGCTGTAAGTTTAACTCTTTTTCAACTTTACTCGAATCGGCTATATATGAATTACACGAATAATCCCATTGGCCACAACCTAAATTAGGGCTGCCACTGTTTGAAATTTGTGCGTTTTTACAACGCATATTATATTTCATAAGTATTTTTTCGTAAGTAAGGCTATTGTTTGGAAACTGTATTAACGTATCGCGGGTAGTACTGCCATATTTAAAGGCCTTTACTACTATGGTATCACCCACCTGTTGTGCCTTTGTGCTTATCATTAAAAACACTAATAATGTTACTATTATTTTTTTCATAAAACGATTTAGATTTTATTACAAATATATTCTAAAATTTGTAATGGTACTATAATTAAAAAAAAATTGAGGTGTATAGTTGGTGTAATTTTTATTTTACATCCGTAACATCGTAAATAAAATAATCGGTTTCGCCTTGCCAAAAAAAGTTTTTTATTACTTGTTTGTAATGCAACACAATTTTTTTACCTTCTTTTTCTTGTAACTTATTGTAAATAGCTACATCTGTTACCGAAAATTTAAATTGGCTGTTTGGCATAATAGTGCCATCGCCTTGGCTAAAACCACCAATATTTAAATCGCCTTCGTAAGTTTTAAAAACAAAACCTTTTTTGCTTACTTTGGTTAATATACCACTACGAGTGCCCTCGCTGTATGTTATACCACAAATAAAATAGTAAATAAACCAAACTACTATTACACAAATTAGTGTAATAGCTATAAATTTTTTAAACTTATTTTTTTTAGGTAATAGAGGGGCTGATGCTGTAGTTGTGGTATCCATTATTTAATGGCCTCTACTTCGGTTACTTTTGGTCGCCACATAATAGCTACAATAATAGCTGCAAAGCCCAATAAACACACAATAGGTGCCAAGGTAATGCGCTGAAAATCAAAAATTGCAGGATTAAATACATTAGGATCTTCGCTACCGCCACCAATCATGAGCACATAGCCTAAAGCAATTAATAATATACCCGTAATTAAAATGTAATAATTTTTTTTAGTGAATGTAGATTTCATTGCCTTAATAAATTTTATTAGGTGTAAATATAAATAAATTCAACGCAAGTTAGGCTTCAATTATTGCATAATTTTGGTTAATTTTTTGTAATATTGCTACTCTTTTAAACTATTATGGCAAAAGTTGCATTAATTACTGGCGTTACAGGGCAAGATGGCGCATACCTATCCGAATTACTATTAAGTAAGGGTTACGAAGTACACGGCGTTAAACGTCGAAGTTCGTTATTTAATACAGATAGGATAGACCATTTATACCAAGACCAACACGAAAAACACGTAAATTTTAAATTGCACCATGGCGATTTGACCGATAGCACTAATTTAATTCGAATTGTGCAAGAAGTAAAGCCCGACGAAATATATAACCTGGCGGCAATGAGCCACGTAAAGGTTAGTTTTGATACACCCGAATACACTGCTAATGCTGATGGAATTGGAACCCTTCGTATTTTAGAAGCTATTCGCATTTTGGGTTTAGAGAAAAAAACTCGCTTTTATCAAGCCTCTACAAGTGAATTGTATGGTTTAGTGCAAGAAATTCCACAAAAAGAAACGACCCCTTTTTACCCACGCAGCCCTTATGGTGTAGCTAAACTATATGCTTTTTGGATTACCAAAAATTACCGCGAAGCCTATGGCATGTATGCCTGTAATGGTATTTTATTTAATCACGAAAGCCCTTTACGTGGCGAAACCTTTGTAACACGCAAAATAACACGCGCCGTTGCTAAAATTAGCTTGGGCTTACAAGATAAATTATTTATGGGGAACATAGATAGTGAACGCGATTGGGGACATGCCAAAGATTATGTAGAGGGTATGTGGCGTATGTTACAACAAGATACTCCTGATGATTTTGTTTTAGCAACAGGCATAAAAATTACTGTACGCGAATTTATAAATATGGCTTTTGCGCAAGTAGGAGTTAGTATAAAATGGGAAGGTAAAGCCGAAAACGAAAAAGGAATAGATGTTGCTACAGGCAAAATTTTAGTTGAAATTGACCCAAAATATTACCGCCCAGCCGAAGTAGATTTATTAGTGGGAGATGCCACAAAAGCAAAACAAAAATTAGGTTGGACACCCACTTACACCGTTGCAGAGTTGTGCAAAGAAATGGTGGCTGCCGATGTAGAACTATTTAAAAGAGATAAATACTTACTAGATGGTGGGCATAAGATTTTAAATTATAAAGAGTAAACAATTAGTCAATTTGATAATGAACCAATTTGACAATTTTTCATGGGCTAATTATCACATCATCAAATGGAAAAAGCATCTAAAATATACATCGCTGGGCACCGAGGAATGGTAGGCTCAGCCATTTTACGTAACCTTAAACAAAAAGGCTTTACAAATTTTATTTTAAAAACTAGTGCCGAATTAGATTTGCGTAATTCACAAGTCGTAAGCACATTTTTTGAAAGCGAGAAACCTGAATACGTTTTTTTAGCAGCAGCAAAAGTTGGTGGCATTCAAGCAAACAATACTTACCGCGCCGATTTTATTTATGAAAATTTAATGATTCAAAACAACATTATTCATAATGCGTATTTAACTCATGTAAAAAAATTATTGTTTTTAGGAAGCTCTTGTATCTACCCTAAATTAGCCCCTCAACCCTTAAAAGAAGACTATTTACTAAGTGGTTATTTAGAAGAAACTAACGAAC
>JAYTRS010000328.1:0-4333 GCA_043746065.1 Bacteroidota bacterium
GAAGCGTTTTACACCGCAACTCAACTTACTATAAAGTTAAATGTTTTATAAACGTTTTATGTAATTAGCTAATACTTTGCATTAATAAAAAATACAGTAAATTTGCACTGTTTTTGAAAGCTTCTACAATATCTACACCTACTAATTACTCTAAACTTTCGGGTTTTTTAAAACTTACCAAATTTAGGTTGGGTGGCTTAGTGGTATTTAGCGCCGTAATTACTTATTTTACTGTAGCTGCAAGTATTAATTGGTACCAAGTAGTGGCACTATGTTTGGGCGGTATGTTAGTTACATCGGCTGCAAATGGCTTTAATCAAATTATTGAAAAAGATTTAGATAAGTTAATGGATCGTACCAAAAACCGCCCCATGCCCACAGGCGTTTTAACAAGTACTCAAGCGTTTATTTTTTGTACATTTTTTGGTATTAGTGGCACTATTTTATTGTGGGTGTACACTAACCCTTTGTGCGGTATTTTAGGCTTTATTTCTATTTTATTATATGCCGTGGTTTACACGCCTTTAAAACGTATTACGCCGTTTTCGGTATTTGTAGGGGCTTTTCCAGGGGCATTGCCCACACTTATTGGTGCTGTGGCCGCTACCGAAGGGTTTGGACATATTACTTTTTTTGCTGTTTTATTATTTACTATTCAGTTTGTATGGCAGTTTCCACACTTTTGGGCCTTGGCTTGGTTTAATAACGATGATTATGCTAAGGCCGATTTTTACCTTCTTCCCTCAAAAGGGGGTAAAGATGATGTGTCTAAATTTCAAATATTACTTTACTCGGTATTTTTACTAATTACAAGTATTTTACCCTTTGTGTTTCAGCAAGTAGGCATTATTAGTACCTTGGTGTGTGTAGTAGCGGGTTTAGCCTTGTTGTTTCAAGCCTATATTTTTTACCGTTTACCAAGCGATTTGCTTGCAAAAAAACTTTTTTTTAGTACTTTAATTTATTTACCCGTAGTGCAATTAGCCTTAATGACAAAATCTTAATCTTCAAAAATACAATACTATGGAAGAAACATCACTAAAAATACAAAATCAAAATTTACGCAAAGCCGATTTTAAACAAGCCCAGCGCAAAGCCGCCAAGCCACTATTGTATATTGGCATTGTAAGTATTGTTATGCTTTTTGCAGGCTTAACAAGCGCCTACGTGGTTAGGGCCGATAATGGTAATTGGCTGGTATTTAAACTACCCGATATACTTTTAATAAGCACTGCACTTATTGTTACTAGTAGCTTAACCATGTTTGTAGCCCAACAGGCTATTAAAAAAAATAATTTAAAACTAACGGCTATTTGCATTTTTATTACTTTAGGCTTAGGTATTGGCTTTTTTTGCACACAATATGCTGGTTGGAAAGAATTAACCAGCCAAGGCATTTACTTTATGGGCAAGGCCAGTAACGCATCGGGCTCATTTTTATATTTAATAGCAATAGTGCATTTGGCACACATGGTGGGGGGCTTAATTGCCCTAATAGTTTCATTAACAAAAACGCTGTTGAAAAAATATTCGAGCGCCGATTACTTAGGAATAGAGCTAACGGCAATTTATTGGCATTTTTTAGACCTATTATGGGTATATTTATTTTTGTTTTTATATTTTTATCGTTAATATTGTACGCAGAATTTAATCTTATTTAACAGTTTAGTAATATGTCTCATTCAGTAGAAGTTAGTACAAAAGAAGCTTGGAATGGCGGAGTATCGCCATTTAAGGTAAGTTACGGCAAAATGATGATGTGGTTTTTCCTTATCTCAGATGCTTTAACCTTTGGGGGTTTATTAATGTCGTATGGCTTTATACGCCACAAATACGCCGATGTTTGGCCAAAAGCCGAACATGTTTTTACTCACTTTCCGTTTGTACAACAACATTTACCATTGGCCTATGTAGGTTTAATGACGTTTATATTAATCATGTCATCGGTTACAATGGTATTAGCTGTTGAAGCTGGGCATCGTATGGATAGACGTGGAGTAACCGTTTGGATGTTTTGGACAATTATTGGTGGTGCTATGTTTGTAGGCTCTCAAGCCTGGGAGTGGTATCATTTTATTGTTGGAACAGAAGAAGGTGCTTTACGTAACGTTTGGGATATGGGCAAACAAGCCTATGTGCAACAAATATATCACGGTGCTACAATGGTTACTAACGAGTATGGTGTACCACAATTTGCTAATTACTTTTTCTTTATTACTGGTTTTCACGGTACCCACGTATTTAGCGGGGTTGTAATCAACTTTATTATTTTTATGAATGTGTTAAAAGGTACTTACGAAAAACGTGGGCATTACGAAATGGTTGAAAAAGTAGGTCTTTATTGGCACTTTGTAGATTTGGTGTGGGTATTTGTATTTACCTTCTTCTATTTATTGTAGCCTAAAATTTTATTAATAACTAAAAACTAATAATTAAAAACTTTTATAAATGGAATTTAACGATAACTACCCTCAGTACGAAAAAATGAGCAACCACGATGAGGCTTATGGTAAAAAATCACGTCGCACCCTATGGAATGTGTTTTGGATAATGCTTGCCATTACCATTTTTGAATTAATTATTGGTTCAATGGCACCAGGGCATGGTTGGAGCGGAACGCTTTGGTTAAAAGTATTATTTATTGGTTTAACCTTAGTAAAAGCTGCTGCCATTGTATTATGGTTTATGCACTTAGGCCACGAGGTTAAGTTTTTTAAATACATAGTATTAGTGCCTTATTTTGTATTTATGGCTTACGCTATATTTATTATTTTAACCGAAGGAACTTATGCTGGCAAGCCAACAAACGTTAGCCGAGTTGACCCTTTATTTATTAAACAGCAACTAGATTTAAAAGCTGGGCATCATGGCGGTGGCGGAGCAGAACACCACGAAGCAGAAGGCGAACATAAGACTGAAACACATAGCGAAGAACATCATTAAAAACCAAAAGCCTTGTTAATAACAAGGCTTTTTTATTTTTGGGAATATGTAGATTTAGTAAATTATTATATAAAAACTAATTTGCCCTTATACTTCCATTTTTAATAATATAATCAAAGCCATTTATATTAAACTTTTTACTAAACGCAACTGCTATTATACCAAGTAATTTTAATGCCCTGTTTTTTTTGTTGTTTTATATACAGCTTCGTTTTTTAGTTTTCCTATAGTATAAAAAATTGCGCCACAGGCCTCGTTTAATACTATCCTTATTATTATCTTTATAATACCCCTGTGTAGAGTAAAGCTTTTTTAATTGAGATTTTAAGCAAAAACTCATAACTAAAAAAACAACTATGTAAGCTTTATTAAACATTAAATAAACTATAAATTTGATTAATTTTGTATATAAAATCAAGTGTAATGATTGAAAAAATAAATAGTTTGTTAGTAGAAGTTGAAACTGCTGTTATCACCACAAAAGAGCAGGCAGAAGACATTCGTATAAAATGGTTAAGTAAAAAAGGCGAAGTAAGTGCCTTGTTTGATGATTTTAAAACCGTACCCAACGAATTAAAAAAAGAAGTGGGTCAAAAATTAAACGAACTTAAAACAAAAGCACAAGAAAAAATAAATTTACTTAAAGAACAGTTTGATGCTTCATCTAACGCTACTGAATCAAAAAGTATTGATTTAACATTACCCGCCACACCTTTATTACAAAATGGTAGCCGTCACCCACTATCATTAGTTAAAAATCAAATTATAGAAATATTTAACCGCATTGGCTTTACCGTAAGTGATGGGCGAGAAATTGAAGACGATTGGCATAACTTTTCTGCATTAAACACGCCCGAAAACCATCCTGCACGCGATATGCAAGATACGTTTTATGTTAGTCTAAACCCCGAAATGGTATTACGTACACAAACATCAAGCGTGCAAGTACATATTATGGAGCATCAAAAACCTCCTATTCGTACTATTTCGCCTGGGCGTGTATATCGTAACGAAGCCATTAGCGCCCGTGCCCACTGCCAATTTCATCAGGTAGAAGGTTTGTATATTGATGAAAAAGTTTCCTTTGCCGATTTAAAACAAACCTTACTGTATTTTGCAAAAGAAATGTTTGGAACCGAAACAAAAATTCGCTTACGCCCAAGTTACTTCCCCTTTACCGAACCAAGTGCCGAAATGGATATTAGTTGTACTATTTGCAAAGGCAGTGGTTGCAATGTGTGTAAGCACACCGGTTGGGTAGAAATTTTAGGCTGTGGCATGGTAGATCCACAAGTATTAACTAATTGTGGGATTGATGCCACTAAATACAGTGGTTTTGCGTTTGGAATGGGAATTGAACGAATTACCATGCTTAAATATCAAATAAAAG
>JAYTRS010000329.1:0-4294 GCA_043746065.1 Bacteroidota bacterium
CAAAAAATGAAAAAATTTGAAATTAAAAAAATATTATTGCCTACAGATTTTTCTGATACAGCAAACAGTGCTTTACGACAAGCAATAGTAATGGCAAAATTAGCAGGTGCTGAATTAAAATTACTTTACGTAATTGAACCCGAAATGAATTTTTCTGCTACTATTCCTATGCCACAAAGCGAAGGTTACTACGAGCAATTAAAAATAAATTTATTAAATAAACTCGGTAAAATTGCACAGAATATTGAAAGTGAAAATAATGTAAAGGTTACTTATGAAATGCGATTTGAAACTGTTTATAAACAAATATGTTCTGTAGCTGAAGATGAAAATATCGATTTAATTATGATGGGAACACACGGTAATTCGGGTGTGTCTGAATTTTTTATAGGTAGTAATGCCAGTAAAGTTGTTTCAAATGCTAATTGTCCAGTAATAACTATTCAACAAAAAGCCGCAACTAGTGGATTTAAAACTATTTGTTTGCCAATCAGAGCTGAAATAAACTCTAGACAAAAGGTAGATTATGTTGTAGAGTTAGCCAAACTATATGCCTCAACAGTTTTTATAATTGGATATGCAGATAAGAATAATGAGGAAGATCAAATTAAAGTGAAGCAATATGTATTACAAGTAGAGAAGTATTTAGGGAAATTAAATGTTAATCATAATTCTACTTTTATTACTGGTGATAATTTTACAAAAGAAATAATGTTACATGCAGAAAAAAATAATGCTGATTTAATTGCTGTAATAAATGAAACTAGTTTTAGCCTCGATCATTTAATAAAAGGACCATTTGCTAAACAATTTGTAAACCACTCAACTATACCTGTAATAAGCATTCCAGTTTATTCAAACCCTGATTTAATTTCATATAGTCCATATTTAAGCGGCTCATTACCGGGCATATAATACTTAAAAAGCGATGGATTGTTTAATAATTTGAAGTCAGAAGTAATACAATGTGTGAATTATGTAACTTATTGCATAAGTGATGTAACACAATTAACTCTCAATAGGCGCAACTTTGTATTATAAAAAATAACTTAAAAAAAATAAATATAATGAAAAATTTAACTGAAATAAAAGGAAATTGGAATGAGACCAAAGGAAAATTAAAACAAAAATTTGCCATCCTAACGGATAGTGATATGTTGTTAATTGAAGGCAAACAAGATGAAATGCTTGGCAGATTGCAAATTAAACTTGGCAAAACAAAAGAAGAAATACAAAAAGTTATTTCTGAATTATAATTTACAAAAAAGTATAAACAATTAAAATTAAATAAAATGAAAAAAATAATTACCCTTAGTATTATCACACTTTTATTCGGAATAGTAATAACTTCTTGCACAACTAAAATATCATTAGTAAAAAAGCACTACTCAAAAGGTTATTACTTGGCTTTTAATAAAGTAAACCATAATACAAACACCAAAAAACAAGAGAATGTTATAACAAATTTAAACACTACTCCAATATATGTTACTCAAAATACAAACTCATCAGATTTAGAATTAAAAAAGAACATAGAGAATAGCAAAGTAAATATAGAAACCGTTAAGCCTATTGCTTTTGCGTCTGCACAAAAATTAAATACTATTAATGATAAAAAAAATACTCAAGCAAATAAAGTTGTTTTTTATCAAAAACATACATTTAAAGTAAATAATACGCAAGTAAGTACAAAACAAAATAGAAGTTCTAGTTCAGACGAAGGAAGAAGCCTATTTTGGATAATCATCCTTGTACTAATTATCTTATGGGCTTTGGGTTTAATTTCTGGTGGATTCGGACTTGGAATATTAATAAATCTGTTATTATTAGTGGCTCTTATCCTTTTAATATTATGGCTTTTAAGAGTAGTATAATAAAATAAAAGCATAGGTATTTATATTTACAAAATAAAAAATAAATTATAAACAATTAAAAAAAAGAATTATGGGAAATTTACTTTATGTAATAGCAGTAGTATTAGTTATTTTTTGGCTAATTGGCTTTGTAGGCTATAATGCAGGCGGCATTATACATATTTTATTAGTGGTAGCGGTAATAGCTATTTTATTAAGAGTTATTCAAGGCCGTAAACCTCTTTAAAATTTAAAATTTAAGTATAAACAATTTAAAAACAAAAATTATGAACTCAGGAAAAGTAGTATTAGGAGTATTGGCAGGTGTTGCCGCAGGAGCAATTTTAGGTATTTTATTTGCGCCCGATAAAGGTTCAGAAACTAGAAAAAAAATTGCAAAAAAAAGTTGTGATACCGCAGATGATTTAAAGGACAAATTTGACGAATTATTAAGTAGTCTTTCTGAAAAATTTGAGGCAGTAAAAGCTGAAGCGAGCGAAATGGTTGAAAGAGAAAAAAAATCAACTGTATAAACAAGTACTATTAATTATTTTTTACCTTAACCATAAAACTTAAATAAAATGAAAGACACTGGAAAAGCAAAAGATGTTAAAGTTTTAAATCCTTCAGATTCATTATTAAACTCTAAAATAGGCACTAAAACTACTGTTAGTGAGAAATCAAAAGAAGCTGGTTTTAAAAAACGAATGAAAGAAGATGCGGCAGCATTTAGAGCTAGAGCAAGGGAATTAGAAATTTTAGCAGAAGCAAAAATAGAAGATTTAGAAAATAATTTAACGCATAAAATTGATGCGATTATACATCCCAGCTAAGTATAATTATTGTCTAAGTTAAAAGATAGTTTTAAATAACTAATAAATAAAATATATAATGGAGCAAAATAAATTAGAAGAAGTTACTACAAATGTAAATGCTTATCTAAAAACAAATATTGAAATAATTAAATTAGAATTGGTTGAACAAGCCTCTAATATTGGCTCACGCTTAATTGCAAATTTTTTAGTTCTTACAGTGGCATTTTTATTTATTTTATTTATTAGCTTAAGTGCTGGCTTTTATTTATCTAATTATTTTGGTAATAACTATTTGGGTTTTATGGCAGTAGCAGGATTCTATTTTATAATTGGTTTGGTATTATTATTTGGAAAAAAATATTTAATAGAAAATCCTATGCGAGAAAAAATTATTAGTAAAGCATTTAGCGACAACTAAAAAATTAAAGCTAAGCACAAAAAAATGATAAAAGAGAGTATAAAAAATCGTAAGGAATTACAACTACGAATTTTAGAGTTAAAAAATCTAAGGATAAAACAGGAAATGGAGTTAAAACATTCCATAAAAGAATTTGCTAGTACACTAAGTCCCGTGGCTATGATTAAGCATTCTTTACATGAATTAGTTCAAGATAAAGATGTGAAATTGGATTTAGCAAATTTAAGTTTAAATGCTGGTGCTAATTTTATAATTGATAAAATTTTAGGTAAAAATAGAAGTGTAAAAGGTTATTTATCATCTTTACTAATGGAAAATATTTCTAAATTTTTTATAAATAAAAATGCACCTGAAATTATAAGTGGTATAAGTAAACTAATTACTAGCAAATCAAAACCTTTGTAATATGAGTGCAATATTAAAAACCCCTTTTTACGCTAAAGCTTGTTTAATTTTTATAGGATTATTTGCATTTATAAGTGTATTATATATAGCTCAATCTATAATTTTACCAATCTTGTATTCTATACTTATTGCCATTTCGCTAAGTCCTTTAGTTGTTTATTTTGTTCGAAAAAAAGTGAATCGAGTTTTAGCAATTGCCATTTCATTAGCCATTGTATTTTTAGCTACGGTTATGCTAATACTTCTTATTTCTTCTCAAGCAAGTATGTTTACAGATTCGTTTCCGCTCTTGTTAGATAAGTTTTACGAAACTCTAAATAATGCTGTTCATTGGATATCTTCAAATTTTAATGTTAGCACACGTAAAATAAACACATTTATTTCCGATACAAAAATCGAAATCATGGAAAGTGGAAAATCCTCTATTGGTTCTGCAATTTCTATACTGGGGCACTCGCTATTAGTACTCGTTTTAATTCCGGTTTATGTATTTATGATTTTATTTTATCAACCCCTATTACTCGAGTTTATTCGACGTGTTTTTGGAATACAAAATCAAAAAGAAGTAAACGAAGTTCTTATGAAAACTAAAACTATTATCCAAAAATATTTAAAAGCTTTATTATTAGAGGCCGCAATAATTGCAACGCTCAACTCAATTGGTTTATTAATTATAGGGATTGATTATGCCATTATACTTGGTATTATGGGGGCAATGTTAAATGTTATACCTTATATTGGAGGAATAACAGCGGTTGCATTACCTGCCATCATAGCATTTGCAACTAAATCACCAACCTATG
>JAYTRS010000330.1:0-12939 GCA_043746065.1 Bacteroidota bacterium
CTTCAGCCCAACTGCCAAATATGTAATATAATCCTGGTACAATAATTACACCAAAAATAGTACCAAATAACATACCGCCTAATGCCGAAGAACCTATTGTTCGATTACCAATAGCTCCTGCCCCATGCGATAAAACTAATGGAATTAATCCTGCAATAAAGGCAAAGGAAGTCATTAATATAGGGCGGAAACGCACCTTTGCACCTTCAATAGCGGCTTCTAAAATAGTAGCACCTAGCCTATGTTTTTGAACTGCAAACTCTACAATTAATACTGCATTTTTACCGAGTAAGCCTATAAGCATTACGAGTCCTACTTGCGCGTAAATATCATTTGCCAAACCCATTGCTTTAATTAACATAAAAGAGCCAAAAACACCTGGTGGAAGTGATAAAATTACGGCTAACGGAATGATAAAACTTTCGTACTGCGCCGCTAATACAAAATAAACAAATATTAATACAATTATAAAAATGATAATCGCTTCATTACCTCGTCTTACCTCATCGTATGAAAGGGCTGCCCAATCTACATCAAAGCCAATTGGCAATGTTTTTTTAGCTACTTCTTGTACAGCTTTTATAGCCTCGCCACTACTGTATCCTTTAGCTGGTGCACCACGAATACCAGCTGTATTGTACATGTTATAATGGTTAATTTCATTAGCACCTTGTTTCTTTTTAATTTTCATAAATGCCGAAAAAGGAACCATCTCATCGCGATTATTTTTCACATACAAGTTCATAATGTCTGAAGGTAATTTTCTAAATTCAGGTGCTGCTTGTACAAATACTTTAAAAAAGCGTTGGTACTTAATAAAACCCAATTCGTAAGTACTGCCTACAAAAATAGAAAGCGTATTCATAGCATTGCCAATGGTTACGCCTTTTTGCATTGCCAATTGGTTATCTATCTCAATTTCGTATTGGGGGTAACTGGCGCTAAAAAATGAAAACAACCCTGTTAATTCTTTACGTTCACCTAGTTCGTGCATAAAATCATTTTTTACTTTTTCGAGTAAATTATAATCGCCACTATTCGTTTTATCTAGTAACTGTAATGCAAATCCACCAGCGGCACCAAAACCAGGAACAGCAGGCGGATCGAAAAATTCGATTGTTGCACCTGGAATAGCTTTTGCTTTTTCTTCCAGTTCATAAATAATTTCTTGCATGGTATGTTTACGTTTATTCCAAGGCGTAAGGTTAATTAAACATGTGCCTGCATTTGATCCACGTCCCTCAGTTAAAACTTCGTAACCAGCAATTGATGAAACCGATTTTACACCATCTACTTTTTGAATGATGGTTTGTAGTTGTCGCGAAATATCGTTTGTTCGCTCGAGCGTAGAGCCGGGCGGTGTTTGAATAATGGCATAAATCATTCCTTGATCTTCGCTAGGAATAAAACCTGATGGTAAACTATTTGAAATTAAAATAATGCCTCCAGCAAATGCTAACCATAAACCTATGGTAATATATTTTTTGTGTGCTATTCGGTTTAATAAGCCAACATATTTATTGGTTAATTTTTCGAAAAGCCTGTTAAAACCATCTAAAAATCTACTTAACCATGTTACTTTTTTAGGTTTGCCATGATTGTTTTTTAATATCATAGCACATAAAACAGGCGTTAAAGTTAAGGCTATAAAGCCCGACAACACAATAGCACTTGCCATGGTAATAGAAAACTGTTTGTAAAATGTACCCACTGGTCCAGGCATAAATGCTACGGGAATAAATACGGCGGTCATTAATAGTGTAATAGCAATTACAGCACCGCTAATTTCTTTAATTACTTTTTGCACAGCTCGGTAAGGAGATAAGTGAAACTCTTCCATAGCGGCATGCACCGCCTCAACGACGACAATGGCATCATCTACCACAATGCCAATAGCTAACACTACTGCAAATAATGTAATCATATTAATAGTGAGCCCAAATAGTTGCATAAAAATAAAAGCACCAATAAGTGATATAGGAACGGCAAGGGTTGGAATAAGTGTAGAGCGCCAATCTCCAAGAAAAATAAATACCACTAATGCTACTAAAATAAAAGCATCTCTCAACGTATCAATTACATTTTCGGTAGAGGCATCGAGAAAGTTAGAAACATCATAACTCACTTCGTAATCCATTCCTGGCGGGAAAGATTTTTTTAACTCTTCTAATTTTGCTTTTACATTTTCAATTACTGTGCTGGCATTACTACCATAGGTTTGTTTTAAAACGATAGCAGCAGAAGGATTACCATTAAGATTGGAATAAATATCGTAATATTCACTACCTAACACAACAGTTGCTACATCTTTTAAACGAAGTAATTCTCCATTTGGATTAGAACGAATAATAACATTTTCATATTCTTTAGGTTGGCTAAACCTATCGGGATAAGATAATACATATTCTAAAGCTTCGGCTTGTTTACTATCTCCCCTACCTATCCTACCGGGTTTACCAATAATGCTCTGATCTGCCAAAGCTTCCATCACTTCATCGGGCGATACTTTATATGCACGCATCCTATCGGGATTTAACCATACACGCATAGCATATTGCCTACTACCTAATATACGTGCTTGACCAATACCGTTAATACGTTGTATTTCAGGTATCATATTCACACCTGCATAATTGAATAAAAATTTCATGTTGGCGTTTGTATCTTTACTGTAAAGATTAACATACATCAACATGCTTGGTATTACAGGCGTTATTACTACACCTTCGCGCTGCACTAAAATGGGTAACCTATTAGTAACTTGTTGTACACGATTAGAAACCTGTACTAAAGCTTGATTTATATCTGTACCAGGATTAAATACTACTTGTATATTAGCTTCGCCAGCACTGGTAGCATCCGAAGTCATATAACGCATACCCCATGCACCGTTTATGGATTGCTCAAGAGGAATAATTACAGATTCTGCTAACGATTTTGCACTAGCACCAGGGTAAGATGCAGAAACCATTACTACAGGAGGTGCAATTTCAGGAAACTGTGAGGTTGGCAATGTTTTAATTGCCAGCATTCCCAAAAAAATAATTACAAGCGATAATATTATGGCAAGTACTGGCCGTTTTAAAAATAGATTAAACATTTTTTTTAGTATTAATATTATTCAACATAAACTTTTAAGTGAGAAATTACCGATTTTGGATTCTCATACTCAAATTCAATTTTATCACCATCTTTTACTTTACGAATGCCTTCTAATAAAATTTTTTCATTTTCGGCTAAGCCACTTTTTATAGCATATAAATCGGGCATTTCAGAGGCAATGGTTATTTCGCGCTGTTTTACAACATTATTTTTATCAACCACAAATACATATCTCTTTTCAAGCACTTCAAAGGTGGCTTTTTGAGGTACTAATAGCGCATTGTTTAAAGGTGCAGATACCAATACATTACCTGTTTCGCCATGTCGTAATAGTTTATCGGGGTTAGCAAATGTGGCTCTAAATGCAATGTTACCCGTTTCGTTATTAAAGTCGGCTTCAATTGTTTCAACAACTCCAATGTATTTAAATAATTGATTATTTGCCATTAATAGTTTTACTTTTAATAAACTATCTTTATTTATATGAGATTTATAATCTAAATACTCAGATTCGGGTACATTAAAGTACACCCACATTTTACTGTTGTCGGATAGTGTGGTTAATAAATCTCCTTCGTTTACTAGGCTCCCTAGCCTTACTTGAAAATGATCCATAATACCATTAAATGGTGCTTTAATTTGTGTAAAGCCTAAGTGAACTCTAGCCAAATCTAATTCGGCTTTAGCTTTATCAAGTTTTGCTTTTGCCAATGCCAATTCATTTTTTGATACTACATTTTTTTCGCTAAGCGCTAATGTATTTTCATACTCAATTTCTACATAATTGGCTTCGGCTTGCGCTTTTTGAAATTCTGCTTGTAATATAAGCGGCATAATTTGAAACATCATTTGCCCTTCTTTTACAGATTGTCCTTCATCTACAAATATTTTTTGTAGGTATCCTTTTTCTAACGCTCTAAGTTCAATATGGCTTATAGCGTGGATTTGACAGACGTACTGGCGTGTAACGGTTGTGTCTTTTTTCAAAGGACTTGTGACCAAAAATTTGGTTTCTTCTTCCTTTTCTTCTTTTTTTGATCCACAACTTGAACCAAATAATATAGCACACGTACTAATAAAGATGAGTGATAGTCTCATAAGTTTTTTTGTAAAATAATGATTTTAATAATGATTTTTTGTGTGAAAGTACAATAATTAACCTAAGAATAGGCTTAAACTCTGTAATTACCAGTGGCAGTATAGATAGGAATGCCACTATATAACTCTGTAATTATAGTAGATGAAGGAAAATAATTAAATGTGTAATGGTTATTATTTACTTTTAAATACTGAGGAATATAGGGGTAAAATAAATCTTTTTGAAATTTATGCTCAGTATCATCATCTTCTTCCAGTTCATTAATACAATCTATAAAGCCTGCGGTAGTTTTTGGTAATTGATTATATACTGACTGAAACTTATTATAAGTATTAATTGTTTGATTAGTTTTAGCAGATAAACTAGTTAAATTAGATAGCAAAAATGCCATTACTATAACTAACATATAAACTATTTTTTTATTCACACAGCAAATTTATTAAAAGTATGTATAAAAAAAAGTTAAAAAATATTAATTTAAATTTTATGGCATCTAAGGCGATATTTTTTCGAAATAAAATTATGTATTAAAGTTATCATTCAAAAAACTTTGCTAGCCGAAATTGAAAAACATAAAAGCGGCTTAATAAAGCGCAACTATTATTACTGGATGGAGAAATAGAAATGCCAGAATAAAAGTATTACTAACAAATCCATTTTCAAAATTTGCAAGCTTAACAAACAAGCTTGTACTTATTTCGCAACGTTCGTTATCCATGGTTATTCTACAGTAAATTGGCGCTTCACTAATACTATTAATTCTTTTTTTTGATAAATAAAATAACAGTTTCATTTTTAGTTGCATATTGTTTAGTTAGTCCCCTGTAAAATAATCATAGTCCCCTTTATAATACACTTAGGTTCGTTTTGTTATAAAGTGTAGGTATTTAAAACCAACAAAGCCCCTGTAAATAGAGGCTTTTATTTGCAAATTAACTTTTTTAGTAACCCCGAGAGGATTCGAACCTCCAACCACCAGAACCGGAATCTGGCATTCTATCCAGTTGAACTACGGAGTTTTTTAATGCTACCCTTCAAAGATACTTAATTTGTTTTAAGTAAAAGAGAGTAAAAAATTAGAATTTTAAAGAGTATGGATACTAAAACACTAAATTTAAAATAAACTTAGTTGACTATTACCTGCTTTGTGGTTAAACAGGGCAGTGTTAAATTCAAAATTACTTTCGGTTTTTATAAAGCGTAGTTTTGAGAGTGTAAATAATTGTTTAATACTTTCGGCCATTTTGCCTTCGCCACGCATACGCACACCAAAACGGCTATCGTTTACATCGCCACCGTGCGCCTCACAAATTTGATTCCATACTTTGTTTGCTCTATCTGGAAAATTTTTCAACAACCAGTCTTTAAAAATTGGTCCCACAGCGCCATTTAAGCGCGCAATGGTATATCCTGCTTTTGTAGCGCCAGCTGTAGCTGCTTGCTCAATTACGTTTGGTATTTCGTGGTTATTTATGCCTGGTATTATAGGCGCTACCATTACACCACAAGGTATACCGTTTTGCGCCATAGTTTGTATTATTTTAAAGCGGTTTTTGTAGGTAGCAGTTCTAGGTTCTAATTTTTGACGCATACTTTCATCGGTACCCGTAATAGACACCATTACGTGTACTAAATTATAGCTTGCTAATTCTTCCAGCACATCCATATCGCGGGTTATTAAAGCATTTTTGGTAATAACACCTACAGGATGTTTGTATTTTAAACAGGTTTGTAAAATACGGCGTGTAATTTCTAATTTTTTTTCAATGGGCTGGTAGCAATCTGTATTTCCAGAAAGCATTATAGGCATGGGTTTCCAGTTTTTACTGCTAAATTGTTTTTCTAGTAAATCAATTACATTTTGTTTTACTATTATTTTTTGTTCAAAATCTAAACCAGCGCTATATCCCCAGTATTCGTGACTATTACGAGCGTAACAATAAATACAACCGTGTTCGCAACCTTGGTAAGGATTTAAGGAATAGTTTAAGCCAATATCTGGACTATCTACTTTATTAATAACCGTTTTTGGATACGTGTATATAATTTCAGTTTTTTCGTTTACTAAAAATTCTTCGTCTAAAACCTCTAAATGTTCTTGTACGTATTTAATTTTACTAAACTTATTGTGGGTATTTACTTGCGACCCACGACCTTTAAAATATGTGCTTTGCTCAATCAAACTAATGTTTTATAAAACAAAGTTAGTGAGGTTAGTAGCAATTGATTGCTACAAATTGTAGTATTTAAAATTAAAAATTAATTTAACACAATTTCTTTAACAGCATTTACCCATGCATCGTTAGTATTTAGGCTATTTACAAGCGTTATTTTTTCGCCACCGTATTCTTTAAAAATTTCGTCGTACTCCGTACCAATTTCGTAAATGGTTTCTAAGCAATCGGCTACAAAGGCTGGCGAAAATACCAATACTTTTTTAGCTCCTTTTTTAGCTAAATCTTCAATTACCTTATCACTAAAGGGTGTTAACCAGTTTTTAGTTAATCGGCTTTGAAAACTGGTAGTATATTTTTGTTCAGGAATATGAAGTGCCTTTACTAACTGGCGAGTAGTTTCAAAGCAATTGGCGCGGTAGCAATAGTGATTATTTTTTGTAATGCTGTTGCAGCAAGAACCCATTTGGCAGGTGTTACCGCCATAATGTGCTGAGCCTTTTTTTATGTGTCTTATTGGTAAACCGTGGTAACTAAATACAACGTGGTCGTATTGATTTATGTCGTGTTTATTAGCTTCCACCAAAAGTGCTTGTATAAATTTTGGGTGATTGTAAAATTTGCTAATAATATTTAGGTTTGGTATTACTTCCCAACTTTTAATATGTTTTAAAACCTCCTCAATTGTGCTTCCTGTGCTGCTACTGGCATATTGTGGATATAGGGGTAGAATATGTATTTTTTGTGGACGCTGTTCTCTAATTTTCTCTAAGGTATTTTTTATACTTGGTGTTTGGTAGCGCATGGCTAACTCTACATGGTAGTTTGTGCCAACATGTTGTTGTAATTTTTGCTGTAAGGCAATGCTGTTAAAAAGCAACGGAGATCCATCTTTTGTCCAGATGGCTTTGTATAATTTGCTTGATTTAAAACTTCGGGTAGGTACAATAATTAAATTAACCAAAATAAAACGTAAAATGGGGTTTACATCTATTACACGTTTATCGTTTAAAAATTGAGTTAAGTATTTACCAACTTTTCCAATAGAAGGCGAGTTGGGTGTGCCTAAATTTATTAGTAATATGGTTTCTTTCATTATTTAAAGGCTAAATAAATTAATTATTAGTAATGTTTGTATCGTTGGGAGTAGTTTGTGATATACTGGTTTGTGTAACTGGTATATTTTTTTTTGTAAATCGTTTTTGAAATACAAGAATAATACCTACGCCTAATGAAATTGCAAAATCGGCAAAGTTAAAAATAGGTCTAAAAAATTGAAATTCTTCGCCACCCCAAATAGGAAACCAACTTGGAAAATGTCCATTTATAATCGGAAAATAAAACATATCTACCACTCTACCATGTAATACGCCTGCATAACCACCATTTGCTGGTAAAAATTTAGCCACATTAAATTCATCGCTTTCGCCAAAAAGTACGCCATAAAAAACACTGTCTAAAATATTACCAACAGCACCTGCCAATATAAGCGATACCGAGAAAATAAAGCCAATATGTTCTTTATTTTTTACAATATGCTTAATATAAAATACACCTCCAATACAGGCTAAAATACGAAATACACTTAAAATTAATTTGCCATAATTACCGCCAAATTCATAGCCAAAAGCCATACCAGGATTTTCGGTAAAGTGTAAAATACACCAATTGCCAAGGTTAGCTACTTCGCCTAAGGGGTAATTTAATTTAATATAAATTTTAATAAACTGATCGATAAATAAAACAGCAAGAATTGTAAATAAGGGTATTTTAATTTTTTGAAACATCAAGGTATAATTTTGACGACAAAGATATACTTTTTAATATGTTTTTTTATTGAAGTTTAAACAACTTATTTTGAGAAAATATTAAATAAGAGTGAAAAATCACATTAATAAATTGCCAAGCAGATATAAAATTGATTTTTTATTAAATTAATGCTTTTAACTTGGATTGTATTATTTAGTACTTTTTTAATAATTGTTTATTTAATTTCAGCTTATTTTTTGAAAAGAAGAAAACAAATTATAAAAAAGGCATCTCAACTAAATTGAAATGCCTTTTGTTTTTTTAAAGATGAATTAAAACATAAATGCAAATCCAATATAAGCACCGTATGTTTTTCTTGAACCTTTAGCAATTACATTATATGTGTTAATGCTATTACCTGTTGCATTCATATCTACTAGGCCATAAAAGCCACGGTATCCTACATCTAATCTAAGCGTATGTTCTTTATTAAGAGATAATTCAACACCTGCGCCATAAGCAAAACCTATATCTTGCTTTTTTACAAGTACAACAGCTTGCACTGTATCGCTAGATGTGCCATTGTTTTTGATATTAGCACCGGTATTAATACCAAATTGAGGTCCTGCAACTACATTTAAGTTTACCCATCGCGTTTTATCTGTACTTAATGAAAATAAAACAGGAATGTTAATATAACTTACTTTAACCTCACGATTCACGTTATTATTTTTATAAACTTGAGTGGACTCATAATAACTCAGTTCACTTAAAACACCTATATTTTTCGTTATATTTAAACCAAGCATAATGCCAAAACCATTGCTCATAGTTGCCGAGCCTTTAACAACACCTCCATCAGAGGTTACTAAATCTAAAGCTGAAAAAGTAGGCATATAACGGACGCCTATTTCGCCTCTTTTTAAAGAAGGCCTTTCCACTGTACTTTCGTTTGTACTATTTGTTTTGTTTAAAGTAAATGTTTCATTGAATTTAAAGGCCTGTTGTGCAGTTGATATACTTGTGAACAAAATTGCTGTTGAAATAATTGCGGTATACTTTTTTATGTTTTTCATTTTTTTTAATTTAATTGGTTAATATTAATTATAGTACAAAGGTGAGGGTTGTAATTAAAATTAGTATTACACTTTATTTTAAACAATTTACATAAAGCACATATTTTAGTATTACTAGCACTTAAATTTATTTAAAAAAAAAATGAGGAATTATAATTCCTCATTTTAATAGTTGACTATATTTTACATAGACTATGATGTTGTAAAATAATCTTTAACAAAAGCATGTTGCTGATTCTCTGTCATTTTATCGGCTTGTTGAACTTCTATTTTTATTTTTTCGAAATTGTGATTGGCTTTTAAAATATTAAAAAGTTCAACTTTTGCGTCTGTAGGGCCAAACAAAATAACTTCGCCATAATTTCTAATCTCATCAACAATTTTACTATAATATTCAGCTTGTTGATGTTGCTCCTTATTATGCATTAAATTTTCGCTTTTATTGAGGCTATGTTTTTTTACATCAGTAGTAAATTTAGAGGCTATCGTTTTTGTTACAGCAGAGCCATTTGTAAATTCGATAAGATGAGCGGCCGAATGATCCATCCAGATTCCTAATTTATTATTTGAATTATGAGTTGTAGTAGTCATTTTTTATTTGTTTAAAATTGTTTATACAAAGGTATTTGTATTTAGTGGGGATGTGTTACATAATTTAAACTATATGTTACATTAATCCTATTTTATTTTTTATCTTCTTTTTTCTTAAAAAATTTACGCAATAAAAAACTTTGGCTAGCAGCATTCATATTTTGTTTAAATCCGCCAGCGCCTTGTTTAATATTTACAATTGTTTTATCAATGTTATCAGCAAAAACTGTATCCATAAATAATTTACCAATAGTGCCTTTACCGTTGCGAATATTTGCAAATACGGCCGACATATCTTCGGTAATACTTGCTGCATTGGCACTTGTTTTTTTGAGATTTAATAAAATGTCATCAAAACTAATAGGCATTGTAGTTACTAAATAATCGTAATCTTCAATTTGTTTAGTGCCATTAGTGCCATGTGTAATTAGTACAATTTTATTTCCCATTAAGCCATCGTTACCAATAATTGCCTTTGCATCTTTTTTAATAAATTTTCTTGAACTTTCATCTATCGTAAAATCTACTTTTACAGTCGTGTCAGAAATCATAGATATATTTTCTATTATACCAATATTAATACCTGCCAAACGTACATTGTTGCCAACTTGTAAGCCATTAATATCTTTAAACAAACTACTTACATGAAAGGTAGGATTAAATAGTTGTTGCTTTTTACCAATAAAATAAATACCAATTATTAAAAATATAATTGCTAAGGAAACGAATATTCCTAATTTAATTTTGCTCCCTACTTGATTTTGCATTTGTGTTTATATTAAATTATTATTACTTTTTTTATATAAAAAAACCTCTTATTTTTTCGTCATTAGATTGTTCTAATTCTTTAAACGTTCCTTCGGCATAACATATTCCATCATTTAATACTATAACGCGATTAGCGGTAATTCGAGCACATTCAATATCATGAGTAATAATAATTGATGCGGTGTTAAATTTTTTCTGCATTTCTAAAATTAAACTGCTTATTTCTTTTGATGTAATTGGATCGAGGCCTGTTGTAGGCTCATCGTAAAGCATAATTTCAGGATTTAAAATTAATGTGCGGGCTAATCCAATGCGTTTTCGCATACCGCCAGAAAGCTCTGATGGCATTTTATTAATCGCTTCTTCAAGTCCTACATTCTGTAATGCTTCTATTACTTTTATATTAATTTCATCTTGCTTTAGTTTTTTTAAATCTCGAAGTGGAAATTCTAAATTTTCTTTTACCGACATAGAGTCGTAAAGAGCGGCACTTTGAAATAAAAATCCAATTTTTTTTCGTAAGACATTTAATTCTTTAGTATTTAATTCTAAAATATTTTTTTGTAATGCGGTAAGCTTTCCTTCATCAGGCATTATTAAGCCAACAATACATTTAATTAATACAGATTTGCCAGTGCCCGATTTACCTAGTATAACTAAATTTTCACCTTTAGCTAAAGTTAAACTAATATCTTTTAAAACCTGATTACTACCAAATGATTTTTTAAGATGCTCTATTTCAATTACGTTTTCCATAATTTTTATGTAAATATGCTAGTAAGTTGAACGGCAATCATATCAATAATAAATACCAGTAATGACCCCATTACAACAGCAGAGTTGGCAGATGCTCCAACACCTTGTGTGCCTTTATCGGAATTGTATCCTTTATAACAACCAATTAAGCCAATTGCAAAGCCAAAAAACACTGTTTTAAATAATGAAGGTGCTAAGTCTAGAAAATTTAATTTTTCAAAAACTTTTGCAAAGTATAATATAAAACTCACATCGCCTTTTATATTAACAGCTAAAAACGAACCGAATAATGCAATTGCATCTGAAAAAATTACAAGTAAAGGAATCATTAATGTAGTAGCCAAAATGCGCGTAACAACAATATATTTAAATGGATTGATACCAGAAACTTCCATCGCATCAATTTGTTCGGTTACCTTCATTGAAGCTAATTCGGCACCTATACTAGAACCTATTTTACCCGCACAGATTAAAGCCGTAATTACAGGGCCAATTTCGCGAACAATAGAAACACCTACCATTGCAGGTAACCACGATTCGGCCCCAAATTGTGCTAACGTTGGGCGCGATTGAATAGTTAATACAAGCCCCATGATAAAACCTGTAATGCCAACAAGGGGTAAAGATTTACAGCCAACGATATAACATTGCTTTATTAACTCATTAAATTCGTATGGAGGAATAAATAATGTTTTAAAAAAATTTGCAGTAAATTTTGTTATTAAAGTTACTTCAGTAAAAAAAACTTTAAAAAATCTAACAATTGCATATTCATGAGGCTTATCCAGCTCAATTATTGCTTTTGTTTTAGAATTAGTATTATTCATATGCTATTTTAATTTAGGTATCTTCTTAATGTCCAGGCAATAGTTTCATGCTTTTCTATTAAACCTGTTAAAAAATCAGCACTACCTGCATCATTATACTTTTCTGAACATTTAACAATAGATTTTCGTAATTCAATAATAACGGTTTCATGATTTATTAATAACTCTTTAATCATTTCTTTTGATGAGGGGTATTTAGCTGGATATTCTTTTATAGATGTTAATTTTAAAAATTCTTGCATAGAACCAATTACCTTATTGCCAAGTTTACTGATACGTTCAGCCGTTTCATCAATATATTCTTCTAGTTGTTTATATTGATTTTCAAATAATTTATGAAGTTCCATGAAACTATCGCCGTAAACATTCCAATGAAATTTGCGTGTTTTAGTATAAAGTACTACTTGATTAGCAAGTACTATAGCTAATAATTCAGACACAGCTTCTAAATCTTTTTTTTTTATTCCGATATTTGGTTTCATAATAATTTAATTTTAAAATGTTAATTGACGATTGATGATTATTTAGTACTAGCTTTTAATTTAAGTTTAAACACGGCAATAGTGGGCATTGTATCGCCTAATAAAAAACCCCAAGGTTTTAGAGGCTCAATATGATCGCAAATAACTTTAACGATAGCTGTTAGAGGAATGGACAAAAACATGCCTGGTATACCCCATAATGCACCACCACTTAGTACAACAATGATTGATACAAGCGCATTAATTTTTACTTTTGAGGCTACTACTTTTGGCGAAATATAATGATTATCAATAAACTGAATGACAATATATAAT
>JAYTRS010000331.1:0-4273 GCA_043746065.1 Bacteroidota bacterium
CTTGTTTAAGCGGTAAATAAATAAGTAATTATTTTGTTTTTTAATTAAGCCCCCAGCCGCTTCAATGTACTTAAATTTATTTTTAAAATAATTAAGTACGGTACAAAAATAAAAATTATTAATTTTTATAATTGTAGTTATCGCTTCGTTTAAAAACAACTGCTCAATTTCAAGTAAACTATTTTCTGTTAATGTATTATAAATTTTAATTTGCTCATTGCCTGCTACTTGCATTTCTGCATCGAAAAACTCTAAAAACTTATTATTAAAATATATTTTTTTGTTCATAAAATGTTGTTTTTATAGTTAAAACAAAATCTACTTTTGCAGCATGACTTCGTTTAACGACCCAGAGTATAAAATTGCTGAATTTTTATTACAAATAAAAGCGGTAAAATTACAACCCGAAAACCCTTTTACTTGGGCCAGTGGATGGAAATCGCCCATTTATTGCGATAACCGTAAAACCCTATCCTATCCAGCTATACGTACCTATATACGCCAACACTTTGTAGAAACCATACACCAACAGTTTGCAAAACCCGATGTAATTGCAGGCGTAGCCACTGGCGGCATTGCACAAGGTGCTTTAGTAGCTCAAGAAATGGGCTTGCCTTTTATTTACATTAGAAGTGAAGCAAAAAAGCATGGCTTAACCAATATGATTGAAGGCGATGTAGAAAGCGGACAAAACGTAGTAGTAATTGAAGATTTAATTAGCACTGGCGGAAGCAGTTTAAAAGCAGTAGAAGCCCTACGCGAAAAGGGTTGTGTGGTAAAAGGCATGGCCGCTATTTTTACCTATGGCTTTGCCGATGCCGAGCAAAACTTTAAAACTGCTAAATGCCATTTAAAAACATTAAGCAATTACCAAGCCTTAATTAATACGGCTTTACATAAAAATTACATTAGCCAAAAAGATGTGGAGAGTTTAAATAATTGGCGTTTAAACCCTGCTGCTTGGCAACAACCTGTTATTAAATAATGGGAGCATTTACCTTAAATAGCAATACGCATACCACACAAAGCACTTTAAAACAGTTATTTGAATTTTTAATTGATTTTAAAAACTTTAATGCTATTTTGCCAAGCGATAAGATTGAAAACTTTGTGTTTACCGATTCGCAATGTTCGTTTAACATTAAAGGCATTACACCTTTAACGGTTAAATTAATTGAAAAAATACCTTTTAATTATATACTATTTTCGAGCGAAGGCTTAGCTAAATTTAATTTTAGCTTAAAGGTTTATTTTATTGGAAATGAACATGAAATAGGTCAGTGTAAAATAGATTTATTGGGAGATTTAAATCCCTTTATTAAATCAATGGCCGAAAAAGCGTTGCTAAATTTAGTAAATACAATGGCTTTAAAACTAAGCGAATTAAAATTGTAAAGCCTTAATGAATGAAAAGTTTAATAACAAAGTATTAATTTTTTTGGTGAAATTAAAAAAGCTTAAATAATTATTTTAACTACTTAATACCTCAATTAATTCTTCTAAACTTTTATTTAAAGTTTGGTTATGTTTTACAGCTTTTGCAAAAGGTGTGAATACAATTTGTTTATTAATAATACCTACCATTTTATTTTTTTTACCAGCCATTAATGCCTTTACAGCAGCAAAACCCACCATGCTTGCATTTACTCTATCCATACACGTAGGGTTGCCACCACGTTGTATATGCCCTAAAATACTTACACGCAAATCAAAATTTGGGTGGTGTTTTTTTATAAGTTCGGCTATTTTATAAGCGCCACCACTTTCATCTCCCTCGGCCACAATAATTATTTTACTACTTTTGGTACTGCGCCAGCTTTTCATTTTTTTAATTAGGGCTAATGTATCTTGCTTTACTTCAGGTACAAGCAATGCATCTGCACCACATGCAATAGCACTTCGTAAGGCTATTAAACCTGCATCGCGTCCCATTACCTCAACTACAAAAACTCTATCATGGCTTTCGGCAGTATCTCTAATTTTATCAACGGCTTCTACAACGGTATTAATAGCGGTATCGTAACCAATTGTATAATCGGTACCCACCAAATCATTATCAATAGTGCCTGCACAGCCTATAATTGGTATTTTTGTATGTTTACTTAACTCCGTTGCTCCTCTAAAACTGCCATCACCCCCAATTATTACAAGCCCATCAATACTTTGTTTATTAATAGTTTTAACGGCTTGTGCTAAGCCTTTTTGGGTTGTAAACCTTTGGCTGCGGGCTGTTTTTAAAATAGTACCGCCTCGGTTAATAATACCTGAAACGCTTTCAGTTTTTAACTCCTTAAAATCATTATCAATTAAGCCCTCGTAGCCTCTTAAAAAACCTATTACATTAATATTGTTATATTTTGCGGTTCTCACCACGGCTCTAATGCAGGCATTCATTCCGGGCGAATCGCCACCTGAAGTTAATATTGCAATTTTTTTAATCATTTAATTGTTTTTAAAATATAAAAAAATTAATCAAAACTATACACCACTAAGCCACTTCGCATTTTAGGCTCAACCCAGGTACTTTTTGGTGGCATAATATTATTGGTATCGGCTATCCATTTTAAATGTTGCATAGTTACAGGGTAAAGGCCAAAAGCCACTGCGGCTTTACCTTCATCTACAGTTTGCTTTAAGGCTTCTGCACCTTTAATACCAGGCACAAAGCCTATACGCTTATCGGTTTTTAAATCGTGAATATTAAAAATAGGGTATAAAATATGTTCGGTAAGTATTGATGCGTCTAAACTTCCTACAGGGTTATCAGATTTAAAAACGCCATCTTTAGCCTCTAATTTATACCATTTATTATTTAAGTACATGGATAGTTGGTGCTGCTTGGTGGGTTTAAAAATAGCCTCGTTAATTTCGGTTACCTCAAAACTTTTACTTATTTTGTGGATAAGATCTTTAACCGATAAACCATTTAAATCTTTTACAACACGATTGTATTCGTATATTTTTAATTGATTTTCTGGAAAAAAAATCCCTAAGTAATAATTATAAGCTTCTTTACCAGTGTATGCTTTATTATTTTGCCTACGGTGTTTACCCAACAAGGCAGCCGATGCTGAGCGGTGATGGCCATCGGCAATATATATAGCAGGTATAGTAGCAAACTGTTCGGTAATTAATTTTACTGATTTTTGTTTATTTATTACCCACAAAGTATGCCTTACTGTATCGGTGGTAGTAAAATCGTAATCGGCTCTATACGTCATCACATCTAAACACAAGACATCTATTAATTCATTATTTGGATAGCAAAACAAAACTGGTTCAGCGTTAAATTCGCATACTTCTAAATAATCTTTTAATTTTTCTTCGCGTTGGGTTAATGTTTGTTCGTGTACTTTTATAACGCCATTTATATAATCATCAATACTGGTACAGCCAATAATACCAATGTAAGTATCATTATTTTTTATTTGGCGGTATAGGTAATAACAAGCGGCTTCTTCTTGTAAAAATATTTTTTGACTTACAAATTGCTTAAACCTTTTTTTTACTTTTTGTAAACGCTCTTTACTACCGGGTTTTGTTTTAATGCCATCGTTAAAATCGGGGTTAATAACGTGTAAAAACGAGTAAGGGTTGGCGGTTAGTTTATCTTTAAGTTCGGGGGTATTATACCCATCTACGCTTCGCGAAGCAACCAAATGTACTTTATCATTTGCTGGGCGCAATGCCTTAAAGGGTAAAACAGTAGCCATTTTTAAAATTAATTTATTTGCCTAATTAATTCTTTAACTATTAAGCTCATTTTGGGTTCTTGCGCTTTTGCAATGTGTTGTACTTCTTCGTGGCTAACGTTTTGTACGCTACCTTCCACACCCAAATCAGTTACAATGCTAATGCCAAAACAATTCATACCGCTATGTTTGGCCACTATTACTTCGGGTACGGTACTCATGCCTACTACATCGGCACCAATGCGCCAAATATAACGGTACTCTGCAGGAGTCTCAAAACAAGGGCCACTAAGCCCTGCATACACACCTTGGCTTACTTTAATATTGTTATCTTTGGCAATTTTTAAAGCGAGTTCAATATATTCTTTTTTATAAGCCTCGCTCATGTCTGGAAAACGCGGACCCAACTCCGATATGTTTTTACCTATTAATGGGTTGGTAGGGAAAAGATTTATGTGATCGTTAATCAACATTAATTCGCCCACTTCAAACGCTGGATTCATACCGCCACTGGCGTTACTTACAATTAATGTTTGTATGCCCAACTCTTTCATTACCCTAACGGGGAAGGTAACTTGCTG
>JAYTRS010000332.1:0-4257 GCA_043746065.1 Bacteroidota bacterium
CCAACGAACCAGCAAAGGTTATAAACCATTGCAAGCCCATATCATCTACAGTTGGTTTTAGGATAGCGTCGTATCCTTCGCGTGGCGACATGTATTTTAAAATATAATAACGTGCAAATGCCATTAAGGTACAGGCGCTGGCATGAAGACCTGAGGAATCATAAAAAAAATCAATCGTGCATCCTAATATAAATGAAGTAAATAATAATACCAACTTAGGTGTTTGAAAAGGTAATAAAATAATTACTAAAACATATGGAAACAGCACTACATAGGTAGTTAAGTTAATATGCTGCACAACCAATACCTGCGCTAATATTAAAATAAAAAAACGTAAAAAATATTTAATTAAATCAGTCGTCAACTTGTTTATGCGAAATTTTTTCTAACGAATCGCGTTCGGGTTTATATTTATTTTTAATAACGTACACATGATTTACTTTTTTAAAATTGGTACTTAGCCTCACTTTTGCGGTATAAAAAGGATCGTTTTGTTTACGTTCATACTCTTCAATAAAGCCAACTAAAATACCTTCCGGAAAAATGCCTGATAATTCGCTGGTAACAACCGTATCGCCTTTTTTTATTTTAGCGTGAGTGGGTATATCAATCATGGAACAGTATTGGTAATCTTTTCCATTCCAAATAAGTGGGCCATAGCTTCTATCTTTTTTTAATTGACAATTTATACCAAAATCTTTATGCAACACACTCATTACACTTGCAAAATTAGCACTAACGTTGGTAATAATGCCAACAATCCCTTCATTACTCATTACAGCCATATCGCGCGTTAACCCTTGATTTGTGCCAATATTTAAGGTTAAATAATTACGGCGTTTATTTACAGAGGCATTTACAATTTTACCACTTATATAAGTATATTGTTGTTTGTAAAGAGTGTCGTTTTTTTTATATTCTTGTAAAGGAATAGCGGCATAATTAGTTTTTAATAAATTACGTAATTGCGCATTTTCGTTACTTAGCTTATCATTTTCTTGTTTTAACGAAAAATATTCTTTGGTGTTTGCGGCTGTTTGGTATACATTTGCCACTACTTGGTTGGATGAATTTAATACCTGCGAACCTTGATAACCATCTTTACGAACCATTAGTAAGACACAAATAAATTGCAAAAATAAAAACACAAAAATAAAATTATGTTTTATTATAAAGGCAAAAAGGTTTCTCACGTTAAATAATTTTTTAAAACGTTAGCTTGCAACATCAGCTAACATAAAGCTACACTAATTTATTTTTACTTAATTAAGAATGGGAACTTGTGAATGTTTTTAAGTGCAATACCAGTGCCGCGTGCCACAGCTCTTAATGGATCTTCACACACATGCACAGGTAGTTTTGTTTTCATACTAATGCGTTTATCTAAGCCACGTAAAAGTGAGCCTCCACCGGCCATATAAATACCCTTGCGATAAATATCGGCTGCTAATTCGGGTGGTGTCATTTCTAAAGCATTTAAAATAGCTTCTTCAATTTTAGAAATTGATTTATCTAAACAATGTGCTATTTCAACATAACTAATATAAACTTCTTTTGGAATGCCACTCATTAAATCTCGGCCTTGAACGGCATAATCGGCAGGTGGGTTTTCAATTTCTGTCATAGCAGCGCCTACTTCAATTTTTACACGCTCAGCACTACGTTCACCAATTAAAATATTATGTTGACGACGCATATATTCTTCAATATTTGCGTTAAAATCATCACCTGCAATTCGCGTACTTTTATCGCAAACAATACCGCCTAAGGCTATTACAGCAATTTCAGATGTACCGCCACCAATATCAATAATCATATTGCCCATTGGCTCTTCTACATCAATACCCATTCCTAATGCTGCTGCCATTGGTTCGTGAATCATGTAAACCTCTTTAGCCCCTGCATGTTCAGAGCTATCGCGTACGGCACGTTTTTCAACCTCAGTAATGCCACTAGGAATACAAATTACCATTCGAAGAGAGGGTTTAAAAAAACGATTTCCGGGATTAATCATTTTTATCATTCCTTTTATCATTTCCTCCGCTGCCTGAAAATCGGCAATTACACCATCTTTTAAAGGGCGAATAGTTTTAATGTTTTCGTGCGTTTTACCATGCATCATTTGTGCCTGTTTACCCACAGCTATTACTTTACCTGTGGTTCTATCAACGGCTACAATACTGGGTTCATCTACAACAACTTTGTCGTTATTTATTATAATGGTGTTTGCTGTACCTAAATCTATTGCAATATCTTGAGTTAAAAAATCAAATAATCCCATTTATCTTACTATGTTAAGAATGTAAAATTAAGGTTATTGTTGAATAGTAAAGGTATTTTAAGGGAAAGATTTTAAAAAGTATTAACAATAAATTTTTAGTAGGTTTAAAATTTTGTAAGGGTAAAACTCAAATCATCAACATAAATATTATTTTTTGTTGGGTTCCAAACGTAAAATGCAACAGCGTTATTTTTGCATGAATCTTGCATTAAAAACTGCATATTTACTTTGCCCCAACCATTTTTATCATAAAATACAATGCGATTATTAGATGTATAAAAACGTTTACAATCGCCACCATCACTCGTTAAAACAAGAGTTGCACCCTCACCTTTTTGCCATAAGGTAACTTCAATTAAATCGCCAAAATTTAAATTATTAAACTTATACGTAAACCCAAAAGCCGATTTTTGTGTTAAAAGCATAGATGATTTACCGCTTTTAGACATTAAATTAGATATTAAGTAACCTTCGTTTATTAAAATATTTGGGTTAGAGGTTTTGAATAAACTTTTTTCGTTTACTTGTTCGGCATCACATGTAAACTCAATTTTTTGTTTGTATGATTTTATATAGTACCTATTTAAAATTGTACAAGCACTAACTGTATATAAAACAATTACTAATACACTAATTAATAAGCCATTATTTATTTTAAATTTAAATTTATAATTACCAAATGCTAAAAACAATACTGGGAATATTGGGATTAAATATCTGCCTTGCAATAAATCTACAACTCCCTCGCCTACTGCATCCCAAGTTAAATGCTGCGATAATAGTAATAAGAAAAAAGCACCAAAAGCTGCTAAAAATAATATTATTTGTTGCTTAATTGTAAGTTTAAATTCATTCTTTTCGAAAAGGGTAAAATATATAATTAGTATATAGCTTAGCCATAAAAGCCAAGTGGGGGTTGGTATATCGCTATTACCAAAGGCACCAATGTAACCGCATAAATAATTATAAGGGTGATTGAAAAGAGAATGGTAAACTACCTTTAAAAAATAAGTTCCATGGCTTAATATATATGCTTTTTGCTGGTAATAATTTGCATAATCTGATAAGCCTACTAAATCTCTATGCCCCACATCGTAAGCAGAGTATGGTATGTAGTTTTGCATAACAATACCCGACCAAAAACTAGATACAAAAATTGCAGTTAAAAACAAGCAACTTGTACAAATAAAGTACTGCATTTTGTTTTTAAATTTAGAAATAGGAATAATAAAAAACATTAAAATTAAGCCCACATAAACAAGTTTTGCCAATGCTATTAATGTAATTATTAATAATAATGTTAGTAGATGTTTATAGGTAAATTGTTTTTTTGAAAACGTATATTTTAAAATTAAAGCCATAAACAAAAAACATAAAATATTAGTTACACTATCAGCACTAAACGAACTGGTAACATATATATTCATTGGTAATAAGCATAATAAGGTAAACAACCATTTATAAATAGGTGTAATTTTTATAATAAAAAACATACTAATTAGCCATACTAATAAAATAAAAAGTTTGCCAGTGTAATAAATTGTGCCAATAGAACAACCTAACTGTTTGGTTATAAAAATTGCTAAAGCCTGCGGCGCATAAGATATAGGCGAGTAATACGAGGTATTAGGAAAATCTTTAAAAACAGGCTTATCGTTGCTAAATTTAATTTTAAAACTATTTTTTAAATCTGTAGCTGTTACATTTTTTTTTAATTCGAAAGAAACGTTGTAGTATGGGTTTACAAATTCGTTAATACAATTCGGCATTTCGCCACCCAAACGGGTATCAACTTTATTAGGTAAAAATTGCCCGTTGGCAATTTGATACGCTCTATAAAAATGATTAAACTCGTCGGGGGCTTGTAATGGCGGCGTAACTATATTTATCAGTACTACAAAAAATACAGCTGTATAAATAAAAAAAATATGTGGCGGTATGTTTTTAAATTTGCTAAGCATTGGGTTTGTTAAATA
>JAYTRS010000333.1:0-4253 GCA_043746065.1 Bacteroidota bacterium
TTCTTTTTCTTTTAAATTTTTTTCGTTATAAATCGTTAAGCTCGTAAATTTAAAAATGCTTTGTTCAGGCCCTTTTCTAATGGCGTTTTTTAATTCAACTACACCGGGTATTAATTTATTTTGATATATGGAAATGGCCTCGGCTGTTTTTCCATAAAATATGTTTTTTCCGTTTTCGAGTAAAACTGCGCTTAAACAAATATCTTTTAACTGAATAAGGTTGTGGCTTACAAATAAAAGTGTGCGACCGCTTTTACTAATATCACCCATTTTACCTATGCATTTTTTTTGAAACTCGGCATCGCCTACTGCTAACACCTCATCTATAATTAAAATTTCATTTTCTAAAAATGCAGCTACAGCAAAGGCTAAACGTAGTTGCATGCCACTACTATAATGTTTTAAAGGAGTATCTATAAATTTTTGTACGCCCGCAAAATCAACTATGGCATCAAAGTTTTTTTGTATTTCGGTTTTGCGCATGCCTAAAATACTGCCATTCATAAAAACATTCTCTCGCCCACTTAACTCGGGATGAAAGCCTGTACCAACCTCTAAAAGGCTTGCTATACGGCCACGCGAAATAATTTTACCGCTTGTAGGTGGTGTAATTTTACTTAAAATTTTTAGTAAGGTGGATTTACCTGCCCCATTTTTACCAATAATACCAATGGTGTCGCCCTGTTGTACATTAAAACTCACATCTTTTAATGCCCAAAAATCTTCGGTTTTAGTTTTAGGTTTTAGCAGGTTAGAAACACTATCGCGCAAGCTTAAATAGGGCTGCTGATTAGCATTAATCCTAAATTTTTTACTTACGTTTTGTATTTCTAAAATGGGTTTCAATTAGGTAAATATAATAAAAAAGGCTTAAAAAAAAATTATATAAAACACCCCTCTTACCTTTGTTTTTCTACAAAATCTTTTAACTCGCTTTCGGTTTGTTTGTATGAAAAAACATCGCTAATACTTAAATAGTTTTGAGCATCTATACAGTAGTAATATAACAGTTTTGATGCGTCTAATTTTTCGCGATCGTGTAAAAAAGTTTGTAATACTAGTTTGGCCTGTGTGGATGAATAGCAATAATTAAGGTATAATTTTTTAAAGGTTTCGTATCGCTCTGCATCGTTATTAAAAATATTTAGTGTTTCGGTAAACGATTTTATTTCTGTGTCTTCAGTGGCCTTTACACATTTATTTATGGTAGATTGCTTGTTGTTTTTTACTTCTAATAAAAGGTTTGTCAATTCTTTTTTAGAAGATTCGAATTTAAAACTGGTTTCTAAATTTTTTACATTTGTTTTATCTGTAAGATTATAAAAAGCTATTTTAATTAATTTTAATTTTTCAATTTCATAATCAATATGTTTTAAAAGTATGTTGGTTTGTTGAACCGATATACAATTATTTCTAAATACATTTTCTAATACTTCAAATTTTTCGTCAGAAACCTGTGTTTTGTTTATTAATATGGCCGTATAATTTATATACTCTGCAGGCATTGGGCTTGTACAGTCTCCTTTTTTTGGAATGTTATTAAAGTACGTGGGATTGTTGTTTTTTAATTCACAAAAATGCCCCAATATGTTGTTTTTATATTTTAGGGTGGTATCAACAATTGGTTTTAAAGGCACAATAGGGCTAATTAATTTTTGTATTTCGTTTACACTTATAAAACTTATAACTAATTTATTTTTTTTGTTTTCAACTTTGTAAACAAATTCTTTATTGCTTGCTTTTTTTGTTTTTTCGAGTAAATAAATTGTTTTGGTACAGGTTAAATTGTTTTCAAGCTCCACTTTTACTATTATTGTATCTTGTAAAATTTTGGTAACTAACACGTTTGCTTGCTCGTGCTCATTTACTAAAATTTTATTTATAAATAGCTTTAAAGCGTTGCCTTTAGCAGAATATACACGTAAATTATTTTGTGCATTTATAAGTGCACAAGTAAAAATTAATATATATAAAATATTTTTTTTCAATTCTTAAAAATACTATAAATTAATTAGGGGTTTATTAAAATAATTAAATACTAATTTGGCTTTGGTTTTACCAATATGTTTTTCTAATTCTTCTATACTTGCTACTTTAATATTGCTAACACTTTTTAGCTCTATTAACAGGGTTTCGGCGGTTTTATCGCTAATACCATTTATTTGATTCAGTTCGGTTTTAAAGGTTTCTCTGCTTCGTTTGTTGCGGTGATGTGTTATGCCAAAGCGGTGAGCCTCATCGCGTATATGTTGAATTATTCTTAGGCTTTCGCTTCGTTTATCTAAATACAAGGGCAATGAATCGTTAGGAAAATAAATTTCTTCTAAACGTTTAGCGATACCAATAATAGCAATTTTACCCATCAAGTTTAATTTTTTTAAACTCTCAACAGCCGCCCCTAATTGCCCTTTGCCACCATCAATTACTATTAATTGTGGTAGAGGCAGTTTTTCTTCTAGCACGCGTGTATAACGGCGTGTAATAACCTCTTCCATGGTTGCAAAATCATTAGGCCCTTCTACTGTTTTTATGTTGTAATGTCTGTATTCTTTTTTTGCAGGTTTTCCATCAATAAATACGGGCATGGCGCTTACGGCATAGTGCCCTTGTATATTGCTATTATCAAACCCTTCAATGCGACGAGGTTGTTCTTTCATTCGCAAATCTTTCATCATTTGGTTCATTATACGCTCAGTGTGTTTATCGGGGTCGGTTAAAGCAATTTGTTTTTCGCGCTCTTGTTTATAAGCTAAGGCATTTTTATAACACAAATCCAACAGTTGTTTTTTATCGCCAATTTTAGGGATAATATACTCACAATTTGGTAGCAAAATTTGGGGCGCAAAGGGTACCAAAATTTCTTTACTTAGGCTATTAAATCTATTTCTAAATTCAACAATGGCAAATATTAATAAGTCTTCGTCTGTTTCGTCTATTTTCTTTTTTAATTCAATTGTTTGTGCATGAATAATAGCACCATTAATAATTTTAAAATAATGTGCGTATGCTGTTTTTTCATCCGTAATAATATTTATCACGTCGGTATTTGTAATAGATGGGTGTACAATGGTTGATTTGCTTTGATAGGCGCTTAGCACTTCTATTTTGTTTTTAATGTTTTCCGCTATTTCAAACTCATAACGGTTTGCGGCTTGGTTCATTTTTTCTTTTAAATCGCGTAAAGCAAAGCCTAAATCGCCTTTTATAATTTGACGGATTTCCTTTATATTTTCATCGTATTCGTTAACACTTTGTTTATTAACGCAGGGGGCTTTGCATCGCCCTATATGAAATTCGAGGCAGGGTCTAAATTTTTGTTTATCAATATTTTCTTTACTTAAATCTAAACTACAGGTACGAAGTGGGTAAATTTGCCTTATTAAATCTAGCAAAACATACATTAATTTTACTGATGCATAAGGCCCAAAATGCTCATCGTTATTAGTTTTTTTTTGGCGGGTATAGTACAACCTAGGAAAACGTTCGTTTTTTAAAATTATCCAAGGGTATGTTTTGTCATCGCGTAAATTAATATTATAGCGGGGTTTTAAACTTTTAATTAAATTGTTTTCTAAAAGCAAGGCGTCTAATTCGGTATTTACTTTTATAGTTTTTATGGTAACAATTTTTTTTACTAGTATCCGAAGTCTATTATTATCGTGCTCTTTAGTAAAATAACTACTTACTCTTTTTTTTAAATTTTTAGCTTTCCCAACATATAAAAGTGCACCCTCTGCATCAAAGTACTGATACACACCGGGCGTTTCGGGTAATGTTTTAATATAAATATTTATGTGTTCGGGTACCATTAGTGTAAAACAAATTTACAAACTCTTTGCTTAAATAGCAGTAATAAAAAAGCCCCAATTAGCTGAGCTAATTGGGGCTTTTAATTTATTATTAAAATTAGTTTTTAATTACTTTAATAGTTTTTACTAATTTGCTATCAGCAGTTTTTACTTTAATAAAGTAAACGCCTTTTGCTAAACTTGTAGTATTAATTGTTTCTGATTCTGAAACTGTAGTAGTTAAAACAACTTGACCTAAAGTATTAATTACTTCAACTGAGCCATTAACACCCGAAATTGTAACTTCGTTAGTAAATGGATTAGGGAAAACAGCAACATTAGTGTTTTCAATAGTGTTGTTAGCTATACCAGTACAAACTACAACTACTAAACCGTTAGTAAACGATTTAACACACCCCGATGCACTTGGTCCTGAACCACCGTAGCTGTATGAACCAGCTGTTG
>JAYTRS010000334.1:0-4238 GCA_043746065.1 Bacteroidota bacterium
GCACAAGTTATTACGTGACTTTGGTTGTAGCGTTTGTTTATTAATTAAAGCATACGAGATTGCTTATTTAAAACGTATGCGTTTATTAGGTTTAAAACCAGATGGAGAAATAAATTTTAGTAATTTACCTACTATTCAAGATGTAAAAATAAAAGAGGAAAAGCCCGGTTTTGTAAATTTTAACATTGCTGCTAACAAGGGTAAAAATAAACTTTCAAAAATAAATATTTATAATAATGGTACTTTAGTTTTAAGCGAAGATATAAACGAGGATGAAAGCGCACACCTCGAAAAAAGTAAAACCTTCGAAACATCATCAGGTATAAACCGTTTTGAGTTTAGTATAAAAGATGACAAGGGATTGGAAAGTCCTAAAATATCGCGTATTTATAATAATACCTCAGAAATAAAACCAAACTTATTTTTAGTAGTAATTGCTAGCGAAAAATTTAAAAATAATAAATTTGATTTATCGTATGCGTTAAAAGATGCAGGAGATGTTGCCAATACAATGGCCAACTCAAAAGCATTTAATAAAATTGAAATTAAAAAATTATACAACCAATCGTTTGTGCCAGACTCAATAAAAAATCTTAAAAACTTTTTTAGCAAAGCAACTATTAACGATGTAGTAATGGTATTTTTTGCAGGGCATGGTTATTTAGACGATGATTTTAGTTATTATTTTCCAACGTATTATACCGATTTTACCGATCCTAAAATAAATTCAGTAGCTTATACTAGTTTTGAAACTTTATTTAAAAACATGAAACCTACTCGAAAATTAATGTTTATTGATGCTTGTTTTAGTGGCGAAGTAGATGAAGATGCTGGAAATGAAAATGATAATCCAAATAAAGCAAACCAAGACAGTACCCGAAGTATTCGTTTGGCAGGTAGTACATTTGCGCAAAGCACAGCTTTAGAAATGAGTAAAACTATTTTTTCTGATTTACGACAAAACTCAGGCGCTACCATTATTTCGTCGGCCGGAGGCACAGAAGCTGCATTTGAAGGCGAAAAATGGAACAATGGATTATTTACTTACTGCTTATTAAATGGAATGAAAAGTTTAAAAGCCGATTTAAATAATGATAAAGTAATTACACTTAGCGAATTGCAAAAATTTGTTGCCGAAGAGGTAAATCGATTATCGGAAGGCAAACAAACGCCAACCTATAGAGTTGAAAATACAGTTTTAGATTATGAATTATGGTAATTTTATGAATTAAATAGTTTATATAATGAGCGAAGAAACACCACATTTATCAATAAAAAATTTGGCTGAAGACGACAGGCCACGAGAAAAATTATTGACGCTTGGCAAACAAAACTTAAGTGATGCCGAATTGTTAGCTATTATTTTAGGTTCTGGTAACAAAACCCAAACAGCAGTGCAATTAGCACAATACATGCTTTCGCAAAATAAATACAATATTAATCAATTAGCAAAATTAAGCATAAACGAATTAAAAAAATTTAAAGGGGTGGGTACTGTTAAAGCTATTAATATTGCTGCTGCTTTTGAATTGGGACGAAGACGAAATGATTTTGATGCCGATGAAAAAATTAGTATTAAATCTAGTAAGGATGCTTACAATATTTTTAAAGTACGTTTAAGTGACTTGCCTCACGAAGAATTTTGGATACTTTTATTAAATATCCGTAGTCAAATAATAAAACAAGAATTTATAAGTAAAGGTGGCATTTCAGGAACGGTAGTAGATATAAGATTAATTTGTAAATCAGTAATAGAAAATAGCGCTTCATCAGTAATAATTGCGCACAATCATCCCAGTGGTGGTTTGGTTGCAAGTGCTGCGGATAAAGACATTACACAAAAACTAAAAAATGCTTTATTACAATTTGATGTTAAACTAACTGATCATTTAATAATAGGTAATGGTGATTTTTATAGCTTTGCCGATGACGGTATTTTATAGTAATTTATCGTACTATATTCTAAAAAACTCAATTGTAAATTGATATTTAATTAGTTAAATTTGTAAGTAGTTGAACCTTTTAATTTGATTAAATAATTACTTTTTTACTAACAACAATAAAATTTATTCCTATGAAAGCCCTTTTACTATTGTCTTTTTTATTTATTTCATTTTTTGTTTTTTCACAAAAAAATAATGAGCTTAAAAAACTTTGTGGTAGTCAAACTCCAAGTATCGAATGGAATAATTGGTTTAATAAGCAAGTGGAGGAATTTAAAAAAAATACAACAAGCGAAGAAAGGTTAAATACAAACTATACAATTCCTGTGGTTTTTCATATTATTCATGGTGGACAGGGTATTGGTACCTTTCCTAACATTTCTCAAGGGCAAGTTAACTCCCAAATAAAAATTTTAAATGATGATTTTGCAGGTGTAGGATTAAACGCATCAAATATTTCAACTACAAATTTCTCATCAACATTAATCGCTAATTGTAATGTAAATTTTTGTTTGGCACAAAAAAACACATCGGGTGTAACATTAGCTGAGCCTGGAATAGATAGAATTAATTATGTTTCTAACGGTTGGAGTAATCCAACAACATTTACAACGTCGGCTAATTTTAGAAATTATATAGAAACGGTAGTAAAAGTTAATACAATTTGGGATCCTACACGTTATTTAAATATTTGGATAACGGATGTGAATTCTTCTGTGGGTTTATTGGGTTATGCTACATTTCCTTCAGGCTCCTCACTCACTGGAATACCCGGGGGATCAACCGGAACTAGCACAACCGATGGTGTATGGTGTTGGACAAAATCAATTGGTGATGTTGGAACTTTATTCGCACCTTACGATTATGGCAGAACTGCTACACACGAAGTAGGTCATTGGCTTGGATTGAGACATATTTGGGGAGATGCAAATTGTGGCGATGATTATTGTAACGATACACCAACACAACAACAAGCAAATACCGGCTGCCCAAGTTATCCAACTATTACCTGTGGTAATGGGCCAAATGGAGATATGTTTATGAATTTTATGGATTACTCTAATGACCTTTGTTTATACATGTTTACTCCCGATCAACGCACACGAATACAAACAGCTATGGCTAGCAGCCCCTTTAGGACGCAGTTAACGGCTAGTTCAGCTACATTATGTAGTAACCCCCCTATTACTTGCTCATACACAGTGAGTAATTTTGTCAATACAAATACACTCACCTTATTAAGAGCAACTGCATCTGCTACTGATGTAGGTTGTGCACAAGGAGCTCAAATGGCAGGTTACATATGTGGAACAAACTGTTATGGCGATTTAGAAAAAGCTGAATTTATAAGTACTTCTTTATACTCAAGTGTTGTTAATCCAATAATTACAGGAGTTGTTGTTTTATTTTTTAATTATAATTCTGGTTTTGGCACAAATGGTAATTCTAATATTAGTTTAAAGTTATATAATGGCACATCAGTAACAACTGCACCAGGCACATTATTAGGTTCTGTATCTGAAAATTTAAGTAATATTTATAATAATACCACAAATGTAAATACTGTAAATTATTGTGGCGACCCAAGTTTTGTGTTTACAAATCCAATTATTATGCCGTATAAATTTATATTTTCAACACCAGTTGGTGCACCCAATGCTGGTGGTTTTTTTGCATCGGTTACCATACCAAATATAACTGGAGATACAGTTGCAATTCTTAATAAAAAAAGTAGTACTAACAATACAGCTTGGGAAAAATGGAGTGATAATAATTGGTATAGTATGTCAAGTTCTTGGGGGAGCAATTATAATTTAGCCATTTTACCAATTATAGAATGTGGTGCAGTTGGCATAAAAGAAAATTCTATTTTAAAAAATAATATTAACTTATTTCCTAACCCTACTTCGGGTAATTTTAGCATCATAACTACTTTTTTAAAACAACAAACGATTGATGTAATTGTTTATAATATGATGGGAGAGCCAATTTATTCAACTAAAATAAATGATGCTAAGCAAAATGTAATTGATATAAATCTATCTAATCAATTAAATGGAATTTATTTAGTTGAAATAGGTAATGGTATTGAGAAACTTATTAAACGAGTGGTGATTAATAAATAAATACTTTTAATACGGATTTTGGGTTCTAATTAATTTTGAAAATAATTTCGGAAAAAAACGTTTTATTTTAACCATTAAAATTTCTTTTCCACCTACAAATATTTCTTCTTTGTTATTTACAATGCCTTGTATAATTTGTTTTGCACATTCTTCTGCAGACATTGCATTT
>JAYTRS010000335.1:0-4232 GCA_043746065.1 Bacteroidota bacterium
TGGACCCGTCCAATTATAGCTTGAACCCGCCGTAACCCCTAAGTTTAAGGCTTGGCCTGGGCATAAAGGACTATTGCTAGTTATTACTGGGGTGGGTAAAGCATTTATAGTAATAGAAGCCGTTGTACTTCCTGTACAGGCACCAGAGGTTGCCACTAAAGTATAAATGCCTGAGGCAGCTGCCGTTACATTTGTTATATTTGGATTGGTAGATGTGCTTGAAAAGGCATTAGGGCCCGTCCAATTATAAGTAGTTCCGCCACTTGCATTTAAATTTAAAGTTTTAGTAGCACACACAGGGCTATTGCTGGTAATGTTAGGTACAGGTAATGCTATAACGCTAACGTTAGCAACGGCAGTATTTGTACAGCCTAAAGTACTAGTTACTGTTAAATTATAAACACCTGTCATACCAGCAGATGCGCCAGCAATACTAGGGTTTTGAGAGGCTGAAGAAAAGCCACTTGGGCCTGACCAATTATAAGTAGCTCCTGCAAATGAGTTTGAGCTAAGGTTTATTGTATTACCAGCACAAACTGTTGATCCTACTGTTGTTACAGTTGGGTTAGGATTTACGGTTACTTGTGTGGTTTGTGTACTTATACAACCTGCTGCGTTCGTTGACGTTATTGTGTAAAGTGTAGTACTTGCAGGATTAGCTATAACATTTGGTCCGTTAATAGTATTTAATCCTGTACCTGGGCTCCAAGTATAATTTGGTGCACCGCTAGCTGTTAGCGCTACGCTACCACCAGCACAATATGTACCACTGTTTACTGTAATTGAAGATGTTGCCGCTGTTGTAACTGTAACTACTGCTGAGCCCGTTTTACAACCTGGCGCATCCTTTACAAACACAGTATAAGTACCTGCTGTTAAGCCAGTTGCTACTTGCGTGTTTTGTCCCCCTGGTGTCCAAGTGTATGAATATGGTGCAGTACCTCCAGTAACATTAGCAGTAGCGTTAGATACTGGACAAGTTGGTGTACTAGAAGCCGTTACTGTTAAACCACTCGCAGGAACTGGGCAAACGCTACACGTTGTTTTAAAATACATACCCGCCATTAAAAAATTATAACAGTCGCCACCAGTGCTAATACCATAGTTAGCACTTGTTTGCCCCGATGTAGCTGCAGCACCAGGTGCACTCATAAAATCCCACACCTGTTGGCTGGCTGATGGATAGTTGAAATTACTGGTAGCACTATTTAAATTTATTGAAGCCGCACCTATTTGTTGTAAATCGGCCACTATCATAAAATTAGTGGTTAACGAAGTAGGACCGCAAACATTGAAACCCGAAATATTTTGTGTATTAGAGCTAGAACCTTCTATACTTCCATCAGCAATCACAATGCTTCCAGTAAAGTTTTGACTATTATCCACATAAATTATAAATAAAGTAGCGCCATCTGTATCATTACCCGAACTAGGCGGGCTTGTGGGAAAACCTGATAATTGATAATTTCCATTTCCGGAAATAATAGCTGTAACATCGGCTCTAAATGTATTAGTACCTGAAAAACTCCAGCATTTATCGGGCGAACTACCAATATTAACCATTGGAAAACTCATACTTGCACTTAAAGGATTTACTACTGTTGCATTATAGCCAGCACCTGGCCCTGAATTACCCGCATATAAAAACGCCTTTAATATAGTAGCGCATGGTGGAATACCTGAAATGGTATAGACAGCGGGCTGTGTTACACCTAATGCAAAACTAAATCCGCGCTTATATAATGGATGACTGGTTTGTACAAACCCTAACCCACAACCAGAGGCCGTATAACTTGTGGCAATAGAATTACTACCGTTATAAGTACTATTATTGCCTCCTTTAGGATTAATTAAGTAACTATTAAAATTGGTACCTGGTTGAGGAAAAACTATAGTTTGTGAAATGGCTATTATGCTGTTTAACAACATAATGGTAATTATTAGTTTTATTTTATTTAAAGTGGTCATAGCTAAATAAATTAGTTTTATACTGCTATAAAGGTAAAATTGATTAGAGTAAAAAGCAATTTATTCCCTAATTCAAAAGGGTTGTTCAATCATTTAAAACCAAAGTATTTAACAAAAAAAGAGTTTATTAAACGTTTATAGTTTAATTAATAAATAATTTGGTAAACCTGCGTTTCTTCGAATTGACCTTGTGTATGCACCAACTTTAATTTTTGTGGATATTTTTGCGCTATGGGTTGCATAATATTATGCACTGTATTTATAAAACCTGCGTTGGCATTATTGGGATCTAATCGTAAGCTACCTAACATTACATGTGTTACTTTGTTTTTTTGAAAAAAGGCTAAAGCACTATCTGGGTTAGATTGTTCGGTTAAACTATCTTTTTTAATAACGCTATAAATGGGGAAAAATTTTTTACCCTTGCCATACACAAAACTCATGGGGGCTTTTCGGCTTACAACCAAGCTTGTTGGCGGTAAACTATCGGCACACCATTCGCTACATTTTAAAAAATTTTGCCAATCGGGGGTATAACCATAATAGTTATCGCCTTTTAAATTTTTCATTACAATAGGCACGTTAGCAACACCTCGTTTAAGCGAGGCAATACACACCGAACCTACCATTAAAATTACTATTACTACATATATGGTTTGCCCAAAGCCCGGTTTATTTGTAAAATAATAAAAAGCATAAAGCATTAACATTAAAAAAATAGGCATACACACTAAAATTATTCGGGCTTGGTCCCAACGGGCTTGTAATATTAAAAACGATAATAAAGCTTGGGCGCCAGTGTACAAGGCAACTAATACCATTACTTTGTTTTTTTGTTTAAACAATAGCCAAAATCCAATTGCAATAATGGCAATGGTAATAATGGTTACAAAGCCATATTCTTCAAACTGTGTTTTTTGAGTTACAAAATTTTCATCGCGCCAACCTAAGAGTTGGTAAAAACGTTTACCGATATATAAATTACAATTATCAAAAAAACGTTGTACAAAGCCCGCTGCGTCATCATTTCCTAACGAAGCATTATAAGGGTCTTTTTGTAATAAAATTTTGCTTTGCCCATTAAATTGGTTTGGCGCATTCCATATACTTCGCACAATGGCCTCGTAAGGTATTTTAATAGCCAAGTAGGCCAATAACGAAACTCCTGCGGCTTTGTAATTTTTGTAAATTATAAAGAATAATAAAACTGCGGGCACTACTACACTTGCCGAACTTTTTACGGTACTAATTAAAAACATACTTACACCAAACATTAACCATAATTTTAATTGTGGTTTAATATTTACACCATCTTTAGCCACAGTTTCTATTACTTTAACCGCATAATAAAAAAATACGCCTTGTAAAAAAAAGTAAAAAGCTTCTGTAAATGTCATGCTGGCGTAATACATTATTAAATGGTTGGTGGCCCTAAAAATTAATACAGGTACAAAAACTATGGCGGGTACTTTGTTTTTTAAAGCTTTGTAAAATAATACAAACCCTAATACATTAAATAAAACCGAAAATAGTTTGAAGACAATTAATTTAAAACCCATTGTTTTTATTAATAAACCTAAAAATAAAGGGTAAAGTGGGGCATTTTGAGTGTAAAAGTAGTTAGGGAATTCGTGTACAAAACGCCAACCTCCTTCTAAATAAAGAGCGTCGTCGTGTGCCTCGCTAATACGCGCATTAAAAGAAATAAACGATAAAAATAAACTTAAAGTAATTAAAAAGTAAAATAGTTTTTTATCGTTTTTTGCAGCCCAATTTTCAAACTTATCGTAAAAGGTTTTTGGGTTTTTAATAACGGAGGTTACTACTTTTTTATCTTTGCTCATAAGCGGTAAAAATAGCAATTTTATTTATTTTAAAATATGTACTTTTGTAACCAATAAAAATTATTATGGCACGTTTTCACACCTTAAAAGTAAAAGATATTAAAAAAGAAACCGCTGATGCAGTATCGGTAGCGTTTGATATCCCTGCAATGCAACAACCCGAGTACCAATTTAAGCAAGGGCAATACATTACTTTAAAATTTAATATAAATGGCGAAGAAATTCGTCGCTCCTACAGTTTATGCACCAGCCCCTACAGCGAAAAAGAGTTGCGCGTTGCCGTAAAAGAAGTTACTGGCGGTAAAGCTAGTACTTTTATTAACCGAATGTTAAAAGTGGGCGATGCCGTTGAAGTAATGACCCCTATGGGAAATTTTTATACTTCTTTATCTGGCGGAAATAAAAAAAATTATGTTTTAT
>JAYTRS010000336.1:0-4224 GCA_043746065.1 Bacteroidota bacterium
TTAAGCCGTTTAGCTAAAAGTAATTATTCTGAACCACTTTACGATTATTTATTTTTAATTTCGGGCCCAGAGCCTCAACAAACACTATTCATAAATTTAGTATTACAAAAGGCAAGTCAAAATCCTAATTTAAAATTTGCAATGGTGTGCACTAATAATGTGGCTTACAAGGCAGAAAATATAACGGTAATTAATCTTCCAAATTCAAGCCAATTAAGTGAAACTATTTCTAAAAGTAAAAAAATTATTTGCCGCAGTGGTTACAGTACCATAATGGATTTGTATGAATTACAAATTAATTTTAGAAATGTAATTTTTGTTCCCACACCAAGCCAAACGGAACAAGAATATTTAGCAAATTATTTAATGAATAAATTTGGCTCGGTTGTTATTTCACAAAAATTATTTTCACAAAAAAAGCTCCAATAATTTTATTGGAGCTTTTTAATTAATTTAGTTATTTTTTTTAATTTCCTTCTACCACTGGTTTAGCTTTTATTTCACCTTTAATTCGAACTTTAATGGTGCTAAATTTAGCATTACTTGTTACAGTAACATTTTTTTCAAATCTACCTTCGCGTTTGGTATCATATTTCACTTTAATAACACCGCTTTTACCTGGTAATATTGGTTCTTGTGGCCAACCTGGCTTCCCATCAATTGTAGTTGCTGTACAGCCACACTCGCCAGTTACCGATGTAATTGTTAAAGGTGTTTTACCTACGTTAGTAATTTTAAATTCACGCAAGCCATTAGCATCCCAATCAATAGTACCATAGTCTAACACTTCGCTATCAAATTTTATATCAGCAGCATTAGGGTCTGTATTAGGTACTACAGATGATTGTGCGACGCTAAGGTTATTAAACCCAAACAACACTACTAAAATTAATAAAATTTTTTTCATAATATAAAGTATTAGAGAATGTTAAAATTTTAAATACTAACCTTTTTTCTCAACTGGTGCTCCTTTTGGAGTTTCGTTTGCTGGAAAAGCTTGTTCTACTGGCTTCGCATCAATATTACCTTTAATAGTTAATGTTTGTACACCACTTTTAGCGTTAGAATTTACTGTAACTGTTTTGTAAATACCACCTACACGTTGTGTATCGTATTTTACTTTAATTACACTGCTTTTGCCTGGTAAAATTGGTTCTTTAGGGCATTGTGGTACCGTACAACCGCAGCTTCCCATACAATTTGTAATTACTAAAGGCTCCTTACCATTATTTGTAAATTTAAATTCGCACTCGCCATTATCACCTTGTTTAATATTACCATAATCGTGTACAAGTTTATCTAATTTAATATCGGCTAAACTTGTTGGTGCAGTCGTTTCTGTAGCTACTGCTCCATGACCATGCCCATCGTTAGCATTGTGTCCTTCTTGTGCAAAGGTTAAGGTAGTTAAACCTGCAACTAATCCTAAAGTAAAAATTAACTTTTTCATGTGTTTTTTGTTTTATTGGTTAAAATTATTTTGTTTGTAAATATAATACTAATATCGTGCCATAAAGATAGTGCACAGCTGCTATACTTTCATTATTTTTGCGAAATTTAACAAAATATTTTTTAATTATTTAACAATGGAGATTGCTAAAACATATAATTCTGCACAAGCCGAAGCCAAATGGTATCCTTTTTGGGTAGAAAAACAATTTTTTAAATCAACACCCGATACCCGTAAACCCTACACCATTGTTATTCCTCCACCTAACGTTACAGGTGTATTACACATGGGGCACATGCTTAATAATACTATACAAGATGTATTAATTCGCCGAGCCCGTATGTTAGGTTTTAATGCGTGCTGGGTGCCTGGTACCGACCATGCCAGTATTGCTACAGAAGCAAAAGTAGTAGCTTTGTTAAAAGAAAAAGGGATTAATAAAAAGGATTTAAGTCGAGATGAATTTTTAAAACACGCATGGGATTGGAAAGAAAAATACGGCGGCATAATTTTAGAACAACTTAAAAAACTTGGAGCAAGTTGCGATTGGGATCGTACCAAATTTACAATGGACCCAGATATGAGCGAAGCTGTAATTGATACCTTCATTGATTTACATAATAAAGGACATATATACAGAGGTGTACGAATGGTAAATTGGGACCCTCAAAGTTTAACTGCCGTTAGCGATGAAGAAGTAATACATAAAGAAAAAGACGGCCAATTAGTTTACATAAATTATAAAATAGAAAATGAAGAAGGTTTTGTAACTATTGCCACAACCCGTCCCGAAACCATAATGGCGGATACGGCGGTGTGTGTAAATCCTAACGATGAAAGATACGCTCATTTAAAAGGCAAAAAAGTAATCATTCCATTAATTAATAAAGCGGTACCAATTATTTTTGATGACTATGTAGATGCAGCTTTTGGTACAGGGGCTTTAAAAGTTACACCAGCACATGATATTAATGATTTTAATTTAGGTCAAAAACATAAACTGCCCACAATTGATGGCTTAACACCTGATGGAAAAATTAGCGAAGCGGCACAAATTTATGTAGGCATGGATAGATTTGCCTGTAGAAAACAAATTATAAAAGATTTACAAGAGCAAGGTTTTGTTACAAAAATTGAAGTTATAAAAAATAAAGTAGGGCATAGCGAACGCACAGATGCTGTAATAGAGCCACGTTTAAGTATGCAATGGTTTTTAAAAATGCAAGATGTTAGCAAACCTGCTTTAGATGCAGTTTTAAATGGTGAAGTAAAATTAATTCCTGAAAAGTTTGTAAATACCTATAAACATTGGATGGAAAATGTACACGATTGGTGTATTAGTCGCCAATTATGGTGGGGGCAACGTATACCCGCTTGGTATGATGGGCAAGGTAATACCGTAATTGCAAAAACAAAAGAAGAGGCAATTATACTACTAAAAACTAAAAACTTAGAACTAAAAACTGACGAAGTTAAGCAAGATGAAGATGTTCTCGATACTTGGTTTTCCTCATGGCTATGGCCACTAACAGTATTTGATGCTAACGTAATTAAAAACGGATTTGAGAATGCCAACGAAGATTTAAAATACTATTACCCAACAAATGATTTAGTAACTGCCCCCGAAATTTTATTTTTTTGGGTAGCACGTATGATTATTGCCGGAAAAGAATACACGAATGTAAAACCTTTTACTAATGTGTATTTAACTGGTATTGTACGCGATAAACTCGGACGTAAAATGAGTAAAAGTTTAGGCAATAGTCCTGACCCGCTGGCCTTGATTGAAAAATACGGAGCTGACGGTGTGCGAGTAGGAATGTTATTATGTTCGCCTGCTGGTAACGATTTAATGTTTGATGAAAGTTATTGTGAGCAAGGACGTAATTTTGCAAATAAAGTTTGGAATGCCTTTCGTTTAATAAAAGGTTTTGAAGTTGGAAATGTTGAGCAACCACAATCATCTATAGCTGCTATCACGTGGTTTGAAAATAAATTATCAGAACAATTAGAAATTATTAATGATCATTACTCAAAGTACAGAATGAGCGATGCTTTAATGGCCACTTACAAATTAGTGTGGGATGATTTTTGTGCTTGGTATTTAGAAGCTATTAAGCCCGAATTTGTTGATGGAAAGGCGTTACCAATTGATAAAAACACGTTAGATGCAACCATTAATTTTTTAGAACAGCTATTAAAAATTATGCATCCTTGGATGCCTTTTATAACTGAAGAAATTTGGCATTTATTAAAAGAACGTAAGGAAAAAGAGTGTATTATTATTGCCGAATGGCCTGTTAAGGGAATAGCGAATAGCGAATTGTTATTAGAATTTGAAGTAGTAAAAGAATTAGTAACAATGGTGCGAAACATAAGAGCGCAAAAACAATTATCGCCCAAACAACAACTAGAAGTAGTTGAAAAATCTAATTCTACTAAAAGTTATTTTGATGATGTTGTAGTAAAATTAGCTAATCTTTCTGCATTTAATTACACAACATATAAAGTAGAAGGCGCAATTTCGTTTCAAATAAAAACTACCGAATTTTTTATACCACTTTCTACAAATATAAATGTTGAAGAAGAAAAAGAACGATTAACAAAAGAGTTAGAATACAATAAGGGTTTTTTACAAAGTGTAGCAAAAAAATTAAGTAACGAAAAATTTGTAGCCAATGCTAAACCCGAAGTGTTAGCCATTGAACGCAAAAAAGAAAGTGACGCCTTGAGTAAAATTAAAAGTATTGAAGAGCAATTGGCTTCGTTATAAA
>JAYTRS010000337.1:0-12793 GCA_043746065.1 Bacteroidota bacterium
TGTTTCAATAATTAAATCGGGTTTTATATCCCAAATTAATTCTTGCATCATTATCATATCTTGTGGATATTGAATAATGGGACGTCCCATCCAACTAAAATTATATGAATATTTTTCTTTATTTGATATATTATTAAAGCTTGCAGCAGCATTTTTTAATTCAGTATTATTGCCAAAACTTTTAATTAATTCTTCTTTTTCTTTTTTAAATTGCTCAATAGGATTCATTTTTTTATTTTTTAGTTAATTATACTGTTTAATTTTTTAGTACTTCCCCAAAATTTTATGGGTTCATAATCTGTATAGGGGTAGTAGCCTAAGTTTAATTCTATATTTTTTTGTTTCTCGCTTAAATAATTGTTTACTAATTGCTTTATAGTTATTGGTTTACCACTACAGCAATTAATTATACCAGTTACTTTTTGCTGCAATGCGAATATAATAATATTTTTTGAAACCAATGTTACAGGTAAATAATCTCGTTGTTGTTCGCCTAAACTCATATTAAAAACAGAGTCGTTATTTTGTAAGGCATTTTCTAACAATTGAAGTACTGATTTTGGGCTTTGACCCTTGCCATACATATAAAATAAGCGTACCCATTTTAATGAAAAGGAATAGATCTTTTGTAAATTTTCTAATTCTATCCTTAATAAATTTTTTGCAATTGGGTAAGCAATAATTGGCTTTGGTTCTAACTCCTCGTTTAATTCTCCCTCTTGCATTCCGTATTCCAAACAAGTACCAATGGATGTTAAATCCTGTAATCCGTTTTGGATTAGATTTTTAAAAAAAACTAAATGATTTGGCAGTTCTTCATCTATATGTATTTGGCTTTTAAAATCGTTTAAATTTCCCCAAGATAAATGTATTAAGCAATCGGGTTTTAAAAATTTCTCAAATAAGTTTTCAGTAGAAATTTTACCAATAGTATGTTGAACGAAAGTAACTTTATTAAACCAAACTTTTTGTTTTGCACTTTCTAAATTTGTTGACGTTGCAATTACAGTATGTCCGGCTTCAAGTAGTTGCTCAACAACATAATTACCTATAAAACCAGTGGCGCCTGTAACTAAAATTTTCATTTACAGCACTTGTAATTTAGGAATTGGTACTACAAATTTGCAATCCCAGGTTTTTACATAGTTTAATTGTTTTAAAATTTCGTCTTTAATGTTCCAGGGCAAAATTATAATGTAGTCGGGCTTTTCGCTTTTAATTTTATCTTCGGTACAAATAGGTATGTGGCTTGCTGGCATATATTTGTTTTGTTTATGAGGGTTAGCATCTACCACAAAGCTTATCATATCATTTTTAATGCCACAATAATTTAACAAGGTATTACCTTTTGCAGCTGCACCATATGCCGCCACTTTTTTACCTGCACGTTTTTGTTGTAATAAAAATTCTAACAAATCGTTTTTTATAGTCTCAATTTTTTGTTGAAAATTACTGTAGTAGTCAATGGTTAACATACCTGCTTCTTTTTCTTTAGTTAACATATTGTTTACATTGGCACTAATTGTTTTTGTAGTATCTTCTTTATGTTTTGCAAAAATTCTTAACGAACCACCATGGGTTGTTACTTCTTCTACATCAAACATGTGTAAGCCGTTAGCTTCAAATATTTGTGAAACGCTATAAAACGATAGGTATGAAAAATGTTCATGATAAATGGTGTCAAATTGGCTATTTAAAACCAACTGAAATAAATGTGGAAATTCCATGGTAATAACGCCTTGAGGGTTTAATAATAATTTCATACCCCCAACAAAATCCATAATATCAGGTACATGTGCCAACACATTATTTCCTAATAATAAATCTGTTTTTTTTCCTTCACTTGCTAACTTTGTGGCTAAACGTACACCAAAAAAATCAACAACTGATGGGATACCTTTTTTAATGGCAACAGCTGCCGTATTTGCTGTAGGCTCAATGCCTAATACGGGCACATTTTTTTCTTTAAAATATTGCAGTAAATACCCATCGTTTGAGGCTATCTCTGTTACTAATGATTGTTGATTAAAACCAAAACGATTAATCATCATTTCGGTATAGCTTTTACAATGGCTTAACCAACTTGTAGAAAAAGAAGAAAAATAAGCGTAATCGCTATTAAAAATATCTTCCGATTTTTTGTATTCATCTACTTGAACTAAAAAACATTTTTGGCATACTAAAACCTTTAATGGATAAAAGGTTTCGGGTTCGTTTAACTGCTCAGCAGTTAAATAAGAGTTAGATGCTGGGCTGTTAACCAAGTCGGCAAACTGAATAGTAACTGGTGTTTTACAAAATCTACAGTTCATAATTATATTCCTTTAAATGTATTATCTATTAATTTATAATTTTTATCTTTTTCTGAAATTATACTTATTGGTAAATTCCATTTTATATTTAAGGCTTCGTCAGCATAATTTAAACCAGCATCGGCATTTGGAGTATAATAGTGTGTATGGTGATAAATTAATTCGGTATTATCGCTTAATGTTTGAAAGCCGTGCGCAAAGCCTTCGGGTACATATATCATTTTTTTATTTTGCTCACTTAATTCTACTGAAACGTATTGTAAAAAAGTTTCTGAATCTTTTCGCACATCAATTATTACATCATTAAGACTGCCTTTAACACAGCGTATTAATTTAATTTCTTGGTATGGAGGTACTTGATAATGCATGCCTCTTATTGTTCCTTTTAAAGTATTATAAGAATGATTGAGCTGTACAAACTCTTTAGTATGTCCAATTTGTTCAAATTCTTTTTTACAAAACGTTCGCGCAAAGCCACCTCTATCGTCAGAAATAAGTTGTAATGAAATTACAAATGCACCTTTTAATTTTGTTTCTTCAAAAATCATTTTGTCCAACTGTAATTTAATTCTTTTGCCTTTGTAACGTAATTTGTAAGATCGTCTTCGGTATTTAAGGCGCCTGTTTCGTAATAATTTTTATACCATAAAATTGTTTTTTCAATGGCTATTTCGGTATTCCAAACGGGTATCCAATTTAAAATTTGGTTAGATTTTGTGCAATCTAAACGTAATAATTTCGCTTCGTGAAGGATATTTTCTTGTGCGGGTGTATCAAATTTTATAGCTGGCCAAATGCTAATTGATTTGGTTAGTACTTCTAAAACCGAACGTGTTTCGTTATTTTGTGGACCAAAATTCCAGCCATCAGAAACAACAACTTCGCCATTTAAATTTTTTTGCCCTAATACTAAATATCCCGAAATAGGCTCTAACACATGTTGCCAGGGGCGAGTGGCTTTAGGGTTACGTATTTCGGTAGATAAATTTTTAGAAGCGTTTTTTACAACATCGGGTATTAATCGGTCTTCCGACCAATCGCCACCTCCAATAACATTGCCTGCCCGCCCACTAGCTAAAATAAAATGATGTTTTTTGCCAAATGCAGTTATTGGAAAAAATGAACGACGGTAAGAATTTGTAACTAATTCGGCACAGCCTTTTGATGCACTGTAAGGGTCGTAACCACCCATTCTGTCTGTTTCGTTATAAGGGCGGTCATCTTCAAAATTTTCATAACATTTATCACTCGTAACAATTACAATACCTTTTACAGAGGGATAGCTTTTGCAAGCCTCAATTATATTCGCCGTTCCCATTACGTTGGTTTGAAATGTTTCTAATGAATTTTTGTAAGAATAACGAACTAATGATTGGGCTGCCAAATGAAACACAATATCTATTTTATAATTTGTAAATACATTTTGTAATTGCTTAAAATCATTAATATCTCCCGTAATAAATGCAAGATAAGGACTATTTAGTAATTTAAAATGATTAGGCTCAGTGGGAATTGTATTTGAAAAACCAATAACATTAGCTCCCATTTTACTCAGCCAATAGGCCATCCAAGAGCCTTTAAAGCCAGTGTTGCCAGTTAACAAAATAGTTTTGTTTTTGTATATGCCACCAAAAAGGTTTACCATACTTTCCAAGGTGCTTTTTCAGTTTCCCACAATTCTTCTAACTCAATTTTATCGCGCATGGCATCCATACATTTCCAAAAACCATTATGCCTGTATGCACTTAATTGACCATCATTTGCTATATCAATTAAAGGTTTTTTTTCCCATTGTACATGCTCAACATCGTCTTGTAAATAATCAAATATTTTTGGTTCTAATACAAAAAAGCCTCCATTAATCCATACGCCATCGCCTTCTGGTTTTTCTTGAAATTTACTAACAATTCCTTTCTCATTCATTTCAATGTTTCCAAAGCGGCCAGGCAATTGTATAGAGGTTAGTGTGGCTAATTTACCACTTGCTTTGTGAAATTTTAAAAGCGCATTAATGTCAATATCTGCAACACCATCGCCATAGGTCAACATAAACGTTTCGTCTTTTACATGTTTTTGAATTTTTTTAATTCGGCCTGCCGTATTTGTGTTTAAACCTGTATCTACCAAAGTAACTTTAAACGATTCTGAATTTGTAAAATGAACATCTAACACATTCTTTTCTAATTCAACAGTAATATCAGAGTTATATAAAAAATAGTTAATAAAATATTCCTTTATTAAATGGCCTTTGTAGCCTAAACACACAACAAATTCATTAAACCCATATTGTGCATATATTTTCATAATATGCCAAATTATTGGTTTTCCGCCAATTTCAATCATTGGCTTTGGTTTAATGGTTGTTTCTTCTGATATTCTAGTACCTAAGCCCCCAGCTAATAAAACTACTTTCATTATTTAAAAAAATTAAACTTAAGTTACGAATGTATAATTTATTTTTTAAAATTAATTACCTCAATTATAAAAAATAATAAAGTATATTAGCTACTTGTTTTTATGAGTAAAAAAATTTCCATATTGGTTCCTATTTACAATTCGGCTTCGTTTATGAATTTGCTGTTAGAAGCTATTGATAAACAACGCCAACTATCTAATTGGGATTTAGAACTTGTTTTAGTTGACGATGGAAGTAGAGATAAAAGTTACGAAAAAATTGAAGAACTTGCCAAAACATATTCATATATAAAAGGCATTAAACTATCTAAAAATTTCGGACATCAAATAGCCGTAAAAACAGCATTAAACCATTGTAGTGGGGATTATATTGCTATTATTGACGATGATTTACAAGACCCACCCTCATTATTACCCTATTTTTTTGAGCATTTAGACAAAGGCTATGATGTAGCTTATGGGGTGCGTAAAAAAAGAAAGGAATCTATTTTAAAGCGCTTAGCATACAGTAGTTTTTATCGTATTTTAAAAGGAATGAGTGATATTCACATACCCATAGATAGTGGCGATTTTTGTGTAATGAAAAAGCATGTGGTTGATAATATGTTAAAATTTCCAGAGCAAAATCCTTTTTTAAGAGGTATTAGGGCATGGGTTGGGTTTAAGCAAATTGGGGTAGAATATGATAGAGATGCACGTTTACAAGGTCAGTCAGGTTACACCTTTAAAAAATTATTAAAAATTGCCTTAGATGGTATTTTTTCTTTTTCGAGTGCTCCCATTCGTTTAATTACAGTTTTAGGTATTTTGGGCTTTGGTATTGCAACATTATACTCTATCATTACTATTTACGGTTATTTTGTGCATGGTATCGAAACTAAAGGTTTTGCTACTTTGGCTATTTTAATTTCATTTTTTAGCTCGTTAATACTTATTTGTTTAGGTATAATTGGCGAATACATTGTTAGAATTTATGACGAAGTTCGCGCAAGACCTTACGTTGTTATTGAAAAAACGATTAATGTATGAGCACTTTTAACGTCGCCATAATAGGTAGTAATGGCTTTATTGGTAGCCATTTAACTGCTAAATTATTACAAAATAAAAATTGTAATTTGCATTTGTTTGGACGAAGCGATAAAAGTGTTTTTAAGACGGATGTAAACTACAAACAAATTGATTTGCAAAATAATAGTCAAAATTCTCTTTATTTTAAAGATATAGATGTTGTTTATTATTTAGCTTCAGAAACCATTCCTGCTAATAGTTGGGCAAATCCATTAGTAGATATTGAAAAGAATTTAACCCCATTTTTGAATTTTGCAGAGTGCTTATCTAAGTTACAAATAAAAAAAATTATTTATTTAAGCAGCGCAGGCACAGTTTACGGAACTACCAACCAAAAAGTAAACGAAGAGTTTAATAAAAATCCATTTTCGCCTTACGGAATTACAAAATTAGCCATCGAAAATTTTTTAGTGTATTACAAAACCAAGTATAATATTAATTTTGATATTTTTCGTATTTCTAATGTTTATGGGCAGGGGCAAGATACTTCAAAAGGCTTAGGAATGATAAATACTTTTTTAGAAAAAATTATTAAAAACGAAAAAATAAAAATTTTTGGTGATGGGTACAATCTTCGTAATTATATTTATGTAAAGGATGTAGCAGAATTATTAAGTTTATCTCTAGCAAATAATATAAGTACTTCCGAAGTTTATAATCTATCTTCAAACGATAGTTTAACAATAAACGAAATAGTAGCCTTAATAAAAAGTACGGTATCAGAAATAGTTTATGTAGAGTATGAGGAAAGTAGAAAAAGTGATAATACAGCAATTGACCTTGATAATACAAAACTACTAAAAACCTTTCCTAATTTTAATTTTACGCCCATTAATAAGGGCATTGCAGAAACATATAAGTTTATTCAACAGCAGGTTTTGCAACAAAACAAAAAACATTAAATTCATTTAAAAAATTTATGGCAAAAACTATTACAATAAATAAACCAAAAAGCGAACCTAATTTTTTATCAAAAGATAGTTTTACGATTGCAGGCAAAACATTTTCGTTTACCAAAGAAGAAAAAATATGTACATGTTTATTGGCAATTTTAATACTTTTAGTATATACTATTCGCTCAAAATTTTTATTAATACCGTTTGAACGTGATGAGGGTATTTACAGTTATTTTGGTACTTTAATTTTAGATGGAAAAATCCCCTATAAAGATTTTTATGAAATTAAATTCCCTGGTTTATTTTATTTTTATGCTATTATAGTTAAACTTTTTGGCGAAACCGTAAAGGGTATGCATACAGGCTTTATGTATGTTAATATTGCCAGTATTTTATTTATTTACTATGCGTCTAAAAAATTATTTTCACCTATTGCCGGTATAATTTCAGCTACAACCTTTGCTTTTGTATCGTTAACTCCAAATTTAAGTGGCTTTACTGTTCAGTCTGAACATGGGGTTGCTTTTTTTACATGTATGGGTTTATTTTTTTATGCCTTAGCTAAACAAAAAAATAAATGGTATTATTTTTTATTAATGGGTGTAGCTATGGGGCTTGCTTTTATGGTAAAAACAACAGGAGTATTTATGGCATTGTGGGGTGGCTTAATTATTATATTAGATTTTATATTTACAAAACCAAAACAGTTTAAACCTTTTTTAGTTAATCTACTTGCTTATTCTTTTGGGGGGTTAAGTATGATTGCTATCTTTTTTTCAATTATTTATTTTAAAGGTTCATTTACAGAGATGATTTATTGGACCTACGAACACTCAAGGGCTTATGCACAAAGTATGCCTTTTGAAGAAGGTATGAAATATTTTAAATACACACGTGATGCCATCGTACAAAATCATAAATTCTTTTGGATACATAGTGTTTTAGCTGTTGGTGTTTGCTTGCTTCGCCCCATTAATTTTAAATTAAAATGCTTGGCAATTACTTTATTGGCATTTTCGTTTTTAACCATTGTACCTGGTTACTTTTTTTATGGCCATTATTGGATACAAACTATACCAGGTTTATCACTTATTTCAGGTTTAACTTACTATTGTATTATTACCGTTTTTGAAAGTAAAATTAAACTTGGAAAATTAAGTTTAAAATATATTTACTTAACTATTTTTGCAATATTAACGTTTAACCACATTAACGCTTTAAAATCGTATTATTTTCATCCTAACTATGAGTTAATATTACGTCAAGTGTATGGTAATAATCCTTTTCCAGAGGCGATGGAAATTGGTAATTTTATTAATGCAAACTCTAAACCCGAAGACAATATTGTATTAATTGGCTCTGAGCCCGAAATTTATTTTTATACTAAAAAGAAATCGCCCTCGCGCCATGCATACTTTACCTCTGTTGTAAATAATGTGCCTCAACATAAAGTATGGCAACGTGAATTTGTGCGTGACACAGAGAAAGCAAAACCCCGTTACGTTGTGTTTTTTAATCATCAATTATCTCTACTAGTTCAACCAAATACCGATAAATATGTGTTTGAATGGGCTAATAAATATATTGCCGAAAACTACAAAGTAGTAGGTGTGGTTGAAATGGCCGACGGGCAAATGAGTACTTATACTTGGAAAGAAGCGGCCTTAAATTACCAACCGAAAACGCCAAGTTATGTGTTAGTATTTGAAAGAAAAACACCATAATGAGAAGGAAAACAAACCTCATAAAATTAGGAGATGCTATTAACCAACTGTTTAAGCAAGAAAAATTAGACGTTAAAATATCGCAATTTGCAATTAAAAACAATTGGAAAGATATTGTAGGAGATATCATTGCAAATAGCACCAGCGAAGTTTATTTTAACGATGATTTAATTTTTGTTACACTCAGTTCCGCTGCTTTAAAACACGAACTATCCTTTAAAAAAGAAACCATAGTTTCTGCCATAAATAAATATTGTGGCTACAAATTAGTTAATCAAATAATTATTAAATGATGAAAAAAATTATTTTTTGTATAATGATTTATTCGTTTGCAAAAGCTCAAAACCAAGATTCAGTTGCTCTTCGTACTATTTACAATTTTTATTTAACTAAAAGTACAGCGTACACTAATTTAGATTATTTAGCCACAAAAATTGGCGGTCGTTTAAGTGGTAGCCAAAAAGCTGCAGATGCCGTAATTTGGGCAAAAAAAGCAATGTATGCTGCTGGCGCCGATACCGTTATTTTACAACCTTGTATGGTGCCACATTGGGTGCGTGGCAAAAAAGAAGTATGTACGTTAACATCCACTAAATTAAAATTAAATACATCTTTAAGTTGTATTGCTCTTGGTAGTTCGGTAGGTACTGGCAGTAAAGGTATTACGGCTAAAGTAATTGAAGTGAAAAGTTTTGAAGATTTAGAAAAGTTAGGTGAAAAAAATATTAAAGGAAACATTATTTTTTACAATGTATTTTTTAACCAAACACATATAAAAACGGGTACTGCCTACGGCGAAACAGTAAAATACCGTAGTAAAGGCGCTAGTTATGCCGCAAAATATGGGGCTGTAGCAAGTGTAGTTAGAAGTATGACTTCAGTAGCAGACGATGAACCACACACTGGCAATATGAATTACGACACTACTATTTGTAAAACAAAAATTACAACATTAGCAATTAGTTATAAAGCTGCAGATGTTTTACACGATGCCTTAATAAAAGATAATAGTTTACAATTATACATTGAAACCCATTGCGAAAAATTACCCGATGTGTTATCATACAATGTGGTGGGACAGATTACAGGTAGCCAAAAGCCAAACCAATTTATTATTACCGGCGGACATTTGGATAGTTGGGATAATGGACAAGGTGCGCACGATGATGGTGCTGGTGTGGTGCAAAGTATTGATATTTTAGCCATGTATAAAGGAATGGGTATAAAGCCTAAGCATAGCATAAGAGCCGTAGCTTTTATGAACGAAGAAAATGGTTTAGCGGGTGGAGTTGCTTATGCCAAATTTTCTAAAGATAACAACGAAAAACATATTGCCGCTATTGAAACAGATGCTGGAGGATACACCCCCCGTGGTTTTGGAGTGGATACCACAAATGGTTTGTATAACTTAGCTATAACTTGGAAACATTTATTTGAACCCTATTTAATACAGAAAATTGAAAAGGGTGGGGGCGGAGCTGATTTAATTGATTTAGAAAAACAAGGTGTGCCTTGTATAGGGTTTGAACCCGATACACAACGCTATTTTGATATTCATCACACGGCACAAGATACTTTTGATAAAATAAATAAACGTGAGTTAGAGTTGGGTGCAGCAGCTATTGGCAGCTTAATTTATTTATTGGACACATATAAATAATACAAAATTAAATTATTTCAGTTTTACCTCACACCATATAGCCAACCACTTGGATCCATTGTTTTTTGTCCTTTCCAAATCTGTAGGTTCATACTTGTTTTACCTTCATCTTCGTTATACATTACTGTGCCAATAGTTTGTTTAACTGTAATTTTTTGTCCAGTTTTTACTATTACATCGCTTAAATTACTATAAACGCTCAGGTATTCGCCATGCCTAATAATTACTAATTTGCCACCAGTAGGCGAAATAGCTATTCCTGTTACTTCACCATCAAATACAGCCCTTGCTTGCATGCCTTTTGTGGCACAAATTTCAACGCCATTATTAAACATCATAAATCCTTTAATGGCAGGATGTTCATGCTCGCCATACCCTTCGCAAATCACACCTTTTACAACTGGCCATGGCAATTTACCACGGTTGTTTGCAAAATCAACACTCAGAGCTTCGGCCGCTTCATTTAATTCTGGTATTTCAATGGTTTCTTTTTTATCTACTTTAACGTTAATAGTGTTGTTATCATTTTTTTCGGGTAAATTATTTTTATCAGTCTTGTCCTTTTTATCTTTTTTATCTTTTTTGTTTTTTTGTTTTTCAGCATCGGCTTTAGCTTTTTTATTGGCAAGTGCTGTGGCATTTAATTTTTCTGCTTCTTCTAATTTGCGTTTTATTTCATCAGCTATTAATTTTTTAATGGCTAATTGTAATTGAATGGCATCTTGTTTCTTTTTTTCTAATTCTTGTTTTAATCCTTTTTCTTTTTGTTGAAGTTCGGTTAATACTTGTTCTTGTTGATTTTTTTCGGAACTAAGGTTTTGTTTTTCCTCTTCCTCATTTCCTAGTAATACATTTTTTTCATGGCGCTGTTCTTTTAATTCATTTAGGTTAGCTAATACACTTGATTGTGTATTAATTATTTCTATGGCTTGTTTTTTTCGAAACTCGCCATATTGTTGCATATATTTTAAGCGGGCATAAGCTTGATTAAAATTATTTGCCGAAAAAATAAACATTAATTTGCTGTACGAATCTTGATTACGCTGAGCAAACACAATCATTTTTGCATATTCGGTTTTTAGTTTTTGTAAGTTTGCTTTTAATAAATTGGTTTTGGTTTCGTTTTGTTTTATCTCTTTTGTAATTTCGTTAATCTCGGCATTTATTGTATTTATTAAATCTTGGCGTTTTTCTAACTTCATATTAATGTTCACCAAAGCTCCAATACTTGATTTTTTATTGGCTTTGGTTTCATTTAATAGAGAGTTTATTTCATTAATTTCGTCGTTAATGCGCTTTTTTTTATTTTCTAAATCTTTTTTTGGATTTTTGTTTGTTCCTTGCGAATAAAGGGCTTGAGAGCATACAAATAAACAAATAACTACTAAAAAGTAGTTAATTTTGTTTTTGTTGTATTTTAATAGGCTCATAACTTTTTGGGATATTAAAGTTAATTTTTTGAGGTTTGTTTTTCTCAATACGAACATACTCAATTTTAATGTTCATATTCTTCTCTGCCTTTATATCAATATCAACAGTGTATGGTGCATAAACACTATCTTTAATTTTAAAATCGCTGTAGCTGGCAGTAAAACTGCGATTAGCGCTTGGTTCAATAAATTCATTTTTAATAATTTTATAATTATCGGGGTTTAAAGTTATTATTTGTAATGCTTTTTTAAGTTCAATTTCTCCTTTTTCTATGCGATGTAAGCGACGTTTACGTTCTGTACTTAATATATAATGGCAATTTGCCCGATCGGTTACAGGTTTTAGCTTTTCGTCATCTTCGCTAAACTCAGCACTGTTTCCAATTATTACAGATTGTATGACATTAAAATCTAAATCGGCATTTAAAAGGTTATTTATAAAATTAAAATCGCCTTTAAAATATTGCTTATGATAATAATCTACCATTTTAATAGAGTCTTTTGTAATTAATACTTTAGCAAAATCAATAGTTAACAGCTCAATTGTAATAAGCATAATGCTGTCTTTTTTTAATTTTACTTTGGCATCAAAACCCTTGTCCTCGCCTTCAAATAGAGTGTTTACGTTGGCTTTTAAAAATAGCCAATTGTATTTTAATTCGTTTTCTTTTACATGTTTGGTTAATGTTTTTGAACTTTTAAAATCTAAACGACATTTATTATTTGTACTATCAGAACTAGAAATGGGAAAATTTTCGGTTTTTAAAATTTTCTTTTTATGCTTACAGGAGTATAAAGCAAAAGTGGTTACACTAAAACATAAGCAAATTTTAAAAATTGTATTTATTTGTAAGAACTTAATCATTTAATTTTTTTTCTTTTATTTTTTTAAGTAAGCTTTCTGAGGTTCCTCCAGCTTGTTTTGCACTATTCCATTGAATTAGAGCTTCTTCTAATTTATTAAGTTTAAATAACACATCGCCATAATGCTCAATAATATTAGGGTTTTTAGGGCCCATTTTTGCGGCATTGCCTAACCAAAGTTCGGCATCTTTGTATTTTTTTTGTTGAAACAATATCCAACCATAGGTATCCATATAGTTGCGATTGTTTGGTTGTAAATCGTTTGTTTTTTTTGAAAATTTTTCGGCCTTATCTAAATTCTCATTTCTAAGTGATAAATAGTAGGCATAATTATTTAATACATACGTATTATCAGCATCTATTTTTAGTGCGTCCTCAAAGGCTTTATCCGACTTTTTAAAATCTTTGTTATTATTATAAGCAT
>JAYTRS010000338.1:0-4210 GCA_043746065.1 Bacteroidota bacterium
TTAAGCTTTGCCCCAAAAACTTAATGGCTAATTCGTGAGGGGTTTTAGGATCTTTACTAATAGGTTTATAAATTTTTCCGTTATACTCAATTGTATCCTTAGTTTCGGCATCAAATTTTACGGCATAAAAATTAGTATTTATATAATTTGCTAAACTAGTGTTAGAGTAGGTAGTTTTCATCATGTGCTTACACCAGCCGCACCAATCGGTATAAATATCAATTAAAAAAGGTTTTTGTTGTGTTTTATTTTTTGCTTGAGCTTCCTTAAACGTTAACCAATTTACTAAACCGTTTTCGGTTTGGCAAAAGCCCGTATTTGTTAATAACAAGCTACAAAGTATTAGTATTTTGCCGTAGTTTAACATAGCCTTAACTTTATAATGAAAAATAATAGTGTAAATTTGCCGTAAATTTAAAAACTTATTACTATGATTAAAAAATTACTTTCAATTGCATTAATTGTGGCAGCTTGCCAAATTTCTAATGCACAATCGTTTTCATTATTATTTCCGTTTACAAGTTGTACAAATGGTTCGCCGGGCGCTCCAGGTATAGATCCAACTCCAGCTCCCATGGCTACGGGTGTAGTTTCGGGTTCATTTACTGCAAATGGAGTTGCTACTGGTACCTATGCTAATTCGGCAGCAGGTGTTTTTAATTGGGGTGGTTTTCCTTCTGGCTATTCAGTTACGCCAAACGATACTTATACCACAATGTACGGTGCTTTAAGTACAACTAAAAACTACGAAATTACTATTTCGCCAGCGTCAAATTACGTAATTACTTTAAACACTATGTATTTCCAAGCATCGCGTAATGTAAACGGTCCTCGTAGCTGGTGTGTGCGTAGCAATAAAGATAGTTATACTGCTAATTTACCTGCTAGTTATAATGGTATTGGCCCTGCTGCATCTTCACCATCTGCTCCTTTGGTTTCGGTATTATCAGGTACAGCGGCTAATGTTTTCTTTTGGAAATATGGCGCCATTTATAGTGGTACTGCTACACCCGAAGGTTTTGCGTCAAACAACTTTTTTGGTATTACGTTAGGTGGTAGTAATTTTACTAATCAATCTACCCCAACAACTTTACGTATTTATCCCTGGAATTCGTTTGGTTCAGGTGTTATATCAAGTGGTACATTTAGAGTAGATTCTGTTTTAATAACTGGCACGGCTACTTTTTCAATGGGTGTTGGTTTAATTAGTCACGATTTAAATGCTAAACTTAAATTATATCCTAACCCAAGTAACGATGGTAATGTTATTATCGAAACATCGGCAAAAAACTATAGTAAAATTGAAGTTATTAATATTACAGGCGCTATTGTAGCCTCTCAAAACGTTGCTATTGCCGAAGAAAAAATACAATTAAACTTAGCTACATTGCCTACAGGTACTTATTTTGTTAAAATTACTACCCCAACAGGTATTATTACCGAAAAATTAGTTATTTCTAAGTAATACAATTTTAATTATTTAAAAGCGCTTTGATTCAAATATCACGGCGCTTTTTGTGTTTTTATGCCAAAAAATTAATTACATTTGTCATTATATATTTATAATGAAATTCCTAACAAAAAACATATTTTTTTTACTTATTATTTTTACACTCACAACCTGTAAAAATAAATTAAATATTAATGCCCCATATAAAGAAATACCAAGCATTTACGCCGTATTAAACCCACAAGATAATATTCAAATTATACGCATTAACAAAGTATTTTTAGGAGAAGGCGATGCTAATGTAATGGCAAAAGTAGCCGATTCGGTTAACTACAATGCTGACGATTTAAGTATTATTCTTCAAAGATACAAAAATGGCGTGTTGGATAGTGCTTGCAAAAATTCGGCAAGTAAAACTTTAACCTTTCACGATTCTATAATTACAACTAACTCAGGGGCATTTAGCACCACGCAACGCGTGTATGTATGTGCCGATAAATTATTTAACACTGGCGAATACCATTTAACCGTAAAAAATGTAAAAACAAACGCTTTGTTTACCGCTAAATCATTAGCGGTTGACACCATTCATGCCGATATTTCAACGACTGTAAACGGCCCATATTATCCGGTTACGGCACAATGTCCTGGTTATCCAACGTGTGCGCCAAATTATTATATTAATTACACCAGTCAAAATAATAGCAAACTTAGTTTTTCTTATAAAATACGCGATGGTAAAATTAATCAAGTTAAAATGCGCTTACATTTTTACGATTCGCTGTTTGCACCAACAGTAGATTATCCTAACCAAAAACAATATCGTTATATTGATTATCCTTTTAGCAATCAATTATCTAAAAATGCATCGCAAGGCAACTCTAATTCCAACTTTAATAACCGCTTACAATTAGATTTTAGAAGTACCGAATTATTTACAGCTTTTGGTCTCGAACTTGCAAAAATGGGCTTATCAAATAGCATTACAGGGCGTAGAGTATATAAAATTGAGTATTTTATTTACTCATCTACACAAGAATATGCCGATTATTTAGATTACACCACTCCATCACTACGCCTTGCGCAACAAAAGCCTTTATATTCTAACTTTGATAACAATGCCGCCATTGGTATTTTTACCTTTAGAAGCACCAAAGCCTTTAGCAAAGAAACCGATAATGCCTTTGAAAACGATTTTGCAACTAACCCTAATACCTGTTCTTACAAGTTTTATGTGTATAATTCGCCCAGTTGGGGTTTACCAGGTTGCCAATAAAAAACTGCCAATTTCCCTACGTTTTTGTAGCTTTTTAAGACATTATTTAGCCTAACTCCCTTACTTTTACGACACTTTGGCACAAATTTGCTTTGGCATATTTATTGAAAACCCTTTTATGTAATTTTCAAAAAACATAATAAAATGGGAAAAATAATAGGAATAGATTTAGGAACCACTAACAGTTGCGTAGCCGTAATGGAAGGTAACGAAGCCGTGGTTATAGCAAATAACGAGGGCAAGCGTACTACCCCTTCAGTAGTAGCATTTATTGATGGCGGTGAGCGCAAAGTAGGTGATCCAGCCAAGCGACAAGCCATTACAAACCCCACAAAAACAGTGTATTCAATAAAACGTTTTATGGGTCATACTTTTGATGAAATTAGTAGCGAAGTTAGCCGTGTACCCTACAAAGTGGTAAAAGGCGATAATAATACCCCCCGTGTAGAAATTGATGGTCGTAAATACACCTCACAAGAAGTATCGGCAATCATTCTTCAAAAAATGAAAAAAACTGCCGAAGATTTTTTAGGCACTGAAGTTACCGAAGCCGTTATTACCGTACCAGCTTATTTTAACGATGCCCAACGCCAAGCCACTAAAGAAGCTGGCGAAATTGCAGGTTTAATTGTAAAACGTATTATAAACGAGCCCACTGCTGCTGCCCTTGCTTATGGCATGGATAAAAAAGGCAAAGACATGAAAATTGTTGTGTTTGATTGCGGTGGTGGTACACATGACGTTTCAGTACTAGAATTAGGTGATGGCGTGTTTGAAGTAAAAAGTACCGATGGTGATACTCACTTAGGTGGCGATGATTTTGACCAAGTAATTATTGATTGGTTAGCAGACGAATTTAAAAAAGACGAAGGTTTAGATTTACGTCAAGACCCTATGGCTTTACAGCGTTTAAAAGAAGCAGCCGAAAAAGCAAAAGTAGAGTTAAGTAGCGCTACCAGTACCGAAATTAACTTGCCTTACATTATGCCAGTTAATGGTATGCCAAAACATTTAGTAAAAAGCTTAACGCGCGCTAAATTTGAAGCCTTAGCCGATAGTTTAATACAACGCACCATTAAACCTTGCGTTTCTGCCTTAAAAAATGCAGGTTTATCAACGAGTGATATTGATGAAATTATTTTAGTAGGAGGTTCTACACGTATTCCTGCAATAGTTGCAGCCGTTGAAAAGTTTTTTGGTAAAGCACCAAGTAAAGGCGTTAATCCTGATGAAGTAGTGGCCTTAGGTGCTGCTATACAAGGTGGTGTTTTAAGTGGCGATGTAAAAGATGTACTGTTATTAGATGTTACGCCTTTATCTTTAGGTATCGAAACTATGGGTGGTGTGTTTACTAAATTAATAGAAAGTAATACTACCATTCCTACAAAAAAATCGCAAGATTTTAGTACCGCAGCCGATAATCAACCAAGTGTACAAATTGTTGTATTTCAAGGCGAACGCCCAATGGCACGCGATAACCGTAA
>JAYTRS010000339.1:0-12766 GCA_043746065.1 Bacteroidota bacterium
CAAAATTATTTCCATCAGGAATCACATCATTTACTCTTCCATCTGCACCAACTAATACATCAACAATTTTAGAAGTGTATTTACTTAAATCGTATTGTAAATCGGCATGATACAATTTGCTTTTTTGTATTAATGCGGCTCCGCCTGTTGCGGGAGCATCTTTAATTAAAGAAGCATGATCCCAATTATTAATACCTATAATGGTATTTTTCGCCTCATTAAATTCCGCACTCCCTGGTGTATATCTTCCTGCATCTGCTTTTTCTCTGGCAATTTGTTGTGCTGTTACAATATCAATTCCCGAACTTACTGCACTTTGTAATGCTGTTTTATAATCATTACCCCAAGTTTTATTATCCTTAAACGTTAAGTCTAAATTATCTGCTAATGGTTTTAAATTATAAGATTTTCCTGTGTTTTCGATAGACGTATAAGCTCTTACTATTAATGATTGACCTTTTAATTCAATAGCATGGTTTTGAAGAGTTGCACCACTTAACTGAATTTTATTTCCACGCTGAAATACACCATCCATTTGTCCGTAACGATATTTGTAACTTAACTCCAACTTATCATTAATTTTATAATGAAAAGCGCCATCTAATTTGATATTTTTTACTTCTGGATTAACTAAATCTTTTTCGTTAAAGCCTGTACGACGTATATTAAAGGTTTGTGTTTTTGATTGATAATTAATAGTTACAGGCAGGTTATTATTGCTTTCGTTGCCATAAGAATTCCATCCATCATAAGCTGGATTAGTAGCATTTTCGCTTCCAAATTCTGGAAATTTTGGATTAGAAGAAGTTAAATCATATTGGTTTTGATCTTTGGTACTTGACGAAACCCAATCTACTCCTTGAAAATAAGAGGCGTTAAATTTATAGGCAAACTGATTTTTATATCCAAATGAGTTGGCAATTCTAAAAGCTGTTTCTGTCATAGCACTTGCACCATGATCAATGTTGTCTACATGATTAATGCCTGTTCGTTGATACACACTCACCCCCTTAAATAAAAACGGACTCTTTGTAAAAGAATTTGATAAACCATTAATGGAGTTAACTCCATACAATGCAGAAGATGAACCTGGTATAATTTCCACGCTTCTGATATCTAATTCATTGGGGCCAATGGTATTACCTAAAGCCATGCCTAATGTTGGCGATTGAATATCAATGCCGTCCACTAATTGTGTGAAGCGGAAATTGTTTGGTGAATTAAACCCTCTTGTGTTTGGCACTTTAAATGTTAAGCTTCCAGTTGTCATCTGAACTCCTTTTACATTTTCCAAAGCATCATAAAATGTAGGAGCAGGTGTTTCACGAATGGTAATGATATCCAGTTTATCAATTGCCACAGGAGATTTTAAAATACTTTCCTCTGTGCGTGAAGCAGAAACAACTACTTCATTAATTAATAACACATTAGGATTTAACTGAAAATTGATAGACGATTTTTCATTTTCTACTACAAACTCCTGGTTTTCATAACCTACAATACCCACCGATATAGTAAAAGGAAATTTTAAAGCTGTTTTTAAAACAAATTTACCCGAAGCATCTGTGGTTGAAACCACATTACTTCCTTTAATTTGAACGATAGCGCCTACCAATGATTCATTTGTTTTTTTATCATTAATCTGTCCGGTAATCTGAAGTAAATTATTTTGAGACAATAATGTGAGAGAAAATATGAGTGCTAATGCACTTAATGTTGTTTTCATAAAATTATATATAGTTATATTTTGTTTTACTGTTTAAAAAAGTTAATAAATAGATAAGCCATGAGATGGCAAAGACATTAACAACATCGTTCAAAATAAACTAGGGTAAATATGTTATGTTTAGTTAACATTAATTTGCAAGAAAATTATAATTAGATACTGCTTTATTAAAATTTGCTTGTTGCTTCACTACCTCACCAATCACAATAACAGCGGGAGCTTTGATATTTTCTTCCTGAGCAATCGTGTTAATGGTTTCAATCGTTCCTAAAGCTATTTTTTGAGTTGGCAAAGAACCATCTTGTATTAAAGCAATGGCTGTATCTGATTTCCCCTCTTTAGAAAAAATTTCTGCAATTTCTTTCAATTTTCCTAAGCCCATTAAAATAACTACCGTTGCATTGGTTTTAGCCGCTAATACTACATCCTGTGATAACTGATTGTCTTTTGTTGTTCCTGTAATCACCCAAAAGCTTTCACTTACCCCACGATGAGTAACGGGAATACCGGCTAAAGCAGGCACACTGATGGAACTTGAAATACCCGGTACTACAGATGTTTCGATATTAAAAACATTGGCATAGTTTAATTCTTCTTGTCCACGACCAAACACAAAAGAATCTCCTCCTTTTAAACGTACTACGTGTCCATGCGTATAAGCCATATCCACAATTAATGTATTAATTTGGTCTTGCGTATAGGCATGTTGGTGATTACGCTTGCCAACATATACTTTAATCGCATCTTTGGGTGCGTATTCTAATAATTCTTTATTCACTAAAGCATCAAACAAAACCACATTGGCTGTTTTTAATGCATTGATACCTTTTAAGGTTATTAATTCTATATCTCCCGGGCCTGCGCCTACTAAGGTAATTTTTGGTGTTATATAATTTGACATGTTTTTATTTTCTTAGTTGTTGTTGGTTTATTAATCGGTTGGCTTACAAGACCTCACCCCTAGCCCCTCTCCAAAGGAGAAGGGAAAATAAACAGCAACAACAACTGTCAAATTTGATATATATGTAAGTTTGTTTATTCATTTTAATTTAAAATTAAAGTAGATGAATCTCTGTAAAGCTTTACTTGATTTAAAAATGTTTGAGCTTGTGAAAAATAACTTTCTGCAAATTCTTTACTTGGTTCGTTTTGTTTGATTTGAAGTACTAATTCTTTAAAGCTTGTTTCTAATTTTATAAAGCCTGTTTCAACTAAATGCTTATCAAAATCAGCAATCAAAGTATGGTGTGTGTTCACATGCACTTGCTTATCTAACAATAATGCCTTAGCTGCACTGATAAAAGAAGCATAACTATAATAAATACTATCTCCAAATTTTTCGCTATCAAATGCTTCGGCGCTCCACGCTAATTTTTCTTCTGACTCAAAAAATAAAGTCGCTACCAAATCAATAATTACTCCAGCACACTCACCTACTCCAATGGCTGTTGCAAATTTTTCATCAGAACCCCAATCTATATAATCAGAATCTTTCAACGTACTATTGTCTCCTAATGGTTTCAATAACTGATAAAAATAATCTTTGCCTTGTCGGTCGTAATAAGAATTAAAGTATTCACCTTCTCTGGCATTTAATTCTAAATCTTTAAATAAAGTTCTTAAAACATCCGGTCCACGTTTGCTAGCAACTTTAATTACTTTTTCAGCAATTCTTCCATCTCCATCTCCTAAAGTACCTCCACCCAATAATACTTGCAGGGCAGGCACTACATTTGTTCCAACTTTAAAAGAACTGCCATGAAAACCAATTTGTGCTAAGCCATGTTGGCCACATGAATTCATACAACCACTGATTTTAATTTTAATATCGTGATTATGAATTAAATCAGGAAACTCTGCATAAATGACTCTTTCTAACTCTACCGATACATTGGTACTATTTGATATAGCTAAATTACAAGTATCAGTGCCGGGGCAAGCTGTAATATCTCCAACCGAATCAAAACCTGGTGTTGCTAGTTTCAATTTTTTTAATTCATTGTACAAAAATGGTAATGCATCTTGTGTAACGTATTTCAATAAAAATCCTTGATTAATCGTTAAACGCACATCTTCTGATGAAGCATAAGTATTAACTACTTTAGCCAATTTTCGTGTCACATCAGAAGATATATTTCCTAACAGTACTTTAATATAAACTCCATAAAAACCAGATTGCTTTTGCTTAAATGTATTAGTAGCTAACCATATTTGATATTCTTTGTCGTTTACAACAGGCAAAACATTTTTAGGTTTAAATGCAAAGGGTGTTTTAACATCAACAGTAGTTCTATCAATTTCATACACTTTATTTAAAATTGCTTTTTTTTCTTCTGCTATAAATTTTAAAAACTCTTCTACGCCAATTTTATTTATTAAATATTTAATGCGTGCTTTATGTCTGCTCACCCGTTCACCGTGTCTATCAAACACACGAATAGTAGCTTCTACAAAAGGAATAAGTTGATTCTCAGGTAAAAACTCATAAGCCGTTTGCGCTAAAAAAGGTTGAGCGCCTAAACCCCCACCAATTAAAACTTTAAATCCTCTTTCACCAGCAGTATTTAATTTTGGAATAAAACCAATATCGTGAATATATGTTAGGGCAGTATCTTTATCATTATTTGAGAAAGCGATTTTTATTTTTCGTCCTAATTCTTGTCCAAATGGTTTACGTAAAAAATAACTAAACAAAGCGTGTGCATAAGGCGATACATCAAAAGGTTCGTTTGGGTCAATGCCGGATTCGGCAGAAGCGGTGATATTACGAACCGTGTTACCACAAGCTTCACGCAAAGTAATATCGTCCTGTTCTAACTTAGCCCATAACTCTGGCGTTCTATCCAAACTCACATGATGAATCTGAATATCCTGACGAGTAGTTAAATGTAAATTACCATTTGAATACTCATCGCTAATGTCTGCAATTCGAATCAATTGTTTTGTAGAAACTTTTCCAAAAGGTAATTTAATACGAATCATTTGTACACCCTGTTGACGTTGACCATATACACCACGAGCTAAACGGAGACTGCGAAATTTTTCATCATTTATTTTTCCTTCGCGAAATTCTTTGATTTTTTTATCTAAATCAATGATGTCTTTTTCCACAAAAGCTTTTCCTGAGTGATTGACTAATTCTAATTCTGTTCTAAAACTTTGCATAATTTCTTATTTAGCAGCGTTATATAATTTATACCATTCTTCGTTAGTTAACTTAATTACGTAAGCACTAGCTGCATTTTTAATTCGTTTTTTATCAGGACTACCAATAATTGGCAAAGCGCCTAATTTATATAGCCAAGCAACAGCAATTTGTTCAACATTAACCGCGTGTTTTTTAGCAACCTCTGTTAACACTTTTCTAACTTTAATCGCTTTAGCATCTTTTCCATTTAAAATTCGTCCGCCAGCTAAAGGCGAAAAAGCCATTGGTTTACTATATTGCTCTTTAATAAAATCTAAACGACCATCATCAATTGCTGAACTTTGTAATAAATTAAGTTCAATATGATTAGTAACAATTGGCTGTGATAAATGACTTGCCAATAAACGATGCTGAAATACATTAAAATTAGAAACACCGATATTTTTGATTTTACCACTATGTAATAATTTAATTAAAGCAGAGGCTGTTTCTTCTGCACTGTATAATGGATCGTAATGTTCTAATAAAAAAATGTCTATGTAATCCGTCTTTAAACGTTTTAAAGAATCTTCTACACTTTTAGTAATATGTTCAGGACTTAAATCATAATATTCTCCTTTAGCTTTTTTATCTGAGAATTTTCTAATTCCTGCTTTGGTAGAGATGATAATGTCTTCACGATTGATAGAACTTGAGCTAATTGCTTTACCAAACAACTCTTCAATTTTTCCATCATTAATATAACTACTATGATCAAAGGTATTAACGCCTAATTCTAAATTATAACGAACGATGTCTTCAATCTTTTTTTGATTGGCTAATGTAGCGGTGTTCCATCTCCAAAATCCGTAAATGGCTGCTGATACTTCTGGTCCTGTTTCGCTGATAAATATTTTTTCCATGCTTGTGTATTTTTTAAATATATGTTTTTGAAATTAGTTAGATAAAAAAAAGCCCCTCCATGGTACCGGAGGGGCTATATATTATTATGTTAATATCCTTCCGTTAACAACATCGTTGCATCATCCAACATATCATATGCTTATCGGTAAAAACTATATGTAAAACTATTTTTTTCATTTTGATAGTGCAAATTAATGAACTTTATTTTTATTACGCAAGAGAAATTTGATTTATTTTCTACATATCCTATAGTATTAATAGGAATTAAATCTTCTTATCTCTTTGTTTTCGATGATTTTACTTTTTTACTTGACTTTAATTCTCTCAATAAAATATCCGATAAACTAGTCTTAGATAGTATTTTGATGCTGGCTTCTCGTACTTCCAAGATAACGTTTCTTAATCCACAAACCTCTTCATTTACACATTCTACACAAGGTTCATAAAAATTTAAACTCACGCAAGGCAATAAAGCAATTGGACCACCTGTTAATCGAATAACATTACTTAACATAATCTCTTTAGGGTGTTTTAATAAATAATAACCTCCTGTAGCTCCCATCTTACTTCCTACAATACCATGGTGTCTTAATTCTAATAAAATAGCTTCTAAAAACTTACGAGGAATACCCTCCCTTTCAGCAATTTCAGATATTTTTATTGGCTTATTTTCTTTATATTCTTTTGCTAAAGACAATAAAGCTTTTATAGCGTATTTTGTTTTCTTCTGTAACATAACTGTCAATAAAAATACCATTAATTTTAATATTCAAAAAATAAGGTTGATTTTGCATTTAATAAAGGCGTGGACTTGTATATAGATTCCTATTAATATCTCAAATAATTAAGCTATATTTTGTATTTTAGCTCAATAATTTGAGGGGTTTTATAAAATATTTTTTATTCATTTTTTGTACTTGTGCTTTCGCTCAAACACCTTCATTTAATTTTCAAAAATTAGGTAGTGAGGATGGGTTAAATAATACTAACATTTTTAATATAGAGCAGCAGCAAAACGGATTAATATATTTTACAACGCAAAATGGCATTTATTTTTACGACGGTTATAATTTTAACAAACTAGCCATAGATAGTTTAAAAAGTAATGCGTTGCTAAATGTTTCTTTAAAAAACGAAAATGATTTGCTTTTATCAATAAGAGACGAAGGGCTTGCTAACTATAATTTAAAAACAAAAAAATATTCGTTTTTACCCCAATTAAAAATAAAAAATAATGCCGATAATTTTATTATTACTAACAACTTTGCTTTGCTTTTAACGTCGGGTATAAAACTTACAATTGTAAATTTAAACACTGGCAGCATACAAACCGATGACTTTAAAAAAGTAGAAAAGCCAAATAGAGCTTTTTGTATTTATAAAACAAACGATGGTAAAATTTTAGTTGGTAGAACTGATGGGCTTTATGATGCAAGTGATGGTGTACAAAAAAAATTAAACGTTTTAAAAAATACAACCGTTCACTCTATTACCCAAAGCACCGATTCAACATTAATTGTTGGCACTTCAAACAAAATTGTTTTACTAAATAATTACAAAGTACAAAAAGAAATAAGCCCAACCTATAAAACAAAAACATCAACCTTTATGTTGGGAGGCGAAAAAAGTATTGATAAAATAATTAGCGATAATTATGGTAAAATTTGGTTTACATCATACCCCGACGAGAACTTATACATTTACCAAAACAACACTGTTTATGATGTGTTTGAGGCATTAGATATTCCACCAAGTTTAATTAATTGTATTTATAAAGATAAAAACGAAAATATTTGGGTGGGTACTTTTAATGATGGCGTATATTACATTCAAAACCCATTTTTTAATTCGTTAAATTTTTTATTTAATGGCAAAATATTAAATGTAAACCAGGCTTATTTAAAAAATAATATACTAGTAACCGCAACAAACAATGGCTTATATGGTTTAAACATTAAAACCAATCAAACAAAAACACTCTCAAGCCCCGACGCCTTTTTAATGGAACCCATTAATAATATTACCGAATTAAACGATGTGTTGTATTATAGCAAACGCAGTCAGTTTGACATGGCGTCCTCTGTTTTTTCAGACTCTAAGTTTGTTTATAAAATTAAACCCATTATTGCAAAACAGTTTTTGCCTATAAACAACAATCAAAGCATTGTTGCCGATTGGAGTGCGAATATTTTATTATGTAACAGTAATGCCACCAAAACATTAGATACACTAATTTCTTTTCCTGATTACAGACTTTCGGTAAATGCATTTTTAAAACTGCGCGATTCGCTATATATAGGAACAAGTAATGGTTTATATATATATAATTTTAAAAACAAAACTTATAAAAACATTATAAAAGCCGAATTAAATTTTAAAATAAACGATGTTACATTAATTAATAACAAACTATATGTTGCTCACGAATCGGGCATTACAGAGGTTTATTCAAACACATTAATTACCGAAATTGGTAACTTACGTTTAAACAGCGTTAAAAAAATTAAACATTACAATCACCAAATTTGGTTAGCCACTTTAGATGGCGTTTTTATTTGTAACGAAAAATTAGAGCCCATTAAAGTATTAAATAAATCTACAGGCTTACTTTCTAATTCTATAAATGATATTGTGTTTAATGCCGAAACAGTTTGTTTTTGCACTGCAAGAGGGGTTGCTATTTCTGATATTAAAAATGTTTTAAATTATAACTCCACTTTAAAATCGGTTTTTATTGCGAACATTACTGTTGATGGAAAGCCCTTTGAAGCTAAAAATAATTCTCTTTTTCTTAGCTCAAACCAAAACGATGTTAGTATTTATTTTACAAGTCCGTTTTTTAATAAACCCAATAAGCAATATTATCGCTACCGACAGAACAAGGGCGAATGGAAAAAAATTGACAATACCTCGTGCAATTTGTTTTCGTTAGCAAGCGGAATTACAAATGTAGAAATATCGGCTTCGGTTGATAATATCACTTGGAGCGAAGCCACACTCATTTCTATTGAAAAAGAAATTGGTGTAACAGAATCAAAATGGATTTATTGGCTTTTTATATTTTTAGGCTTATTAATAATAACCGTAATTAGTTTTTTAATCATTAGGCGTATAAAACACAAAGCTACAAAACGCTTACAAGACGAGCAGCAGGTTCATTTATTAAAACACCAAGCCATGAACGCTTTACTAAGTCCGCATTTTATTTTTAACTCTCTAACATCTATTCAAAATTATATTAACACTAATAATAGTTTGCGTGCTAGCGAATATTTAGCAAAATTTTCGAGACTAATACGAATGATTATTGAAAAGGCTTCACAAAGCGAAATAACGTTAACGGATGAATTAGCGCGACTTACCTATTATTTAGAGTTAGAAAAAGAACGTTTTAAAAATAAATTTGATTATATAATTAATGTAGATGAAAGTGTAAATAAAAACGAAATAATGATTCCAAATATGATTATTCAACCACATGTTGAAAACTGCATTATACATGGCATTTTGCCAAAACTAGAGCATGGCACCCTATCTATTTTATTTAAAAAAAGTGCTAACAATAAGCTTATTATAATTATTGAAGATGATGGTGTGGGTTTAATTAAAGCAAAAGAACATGCTAAAACGGGGCATAAATCGTTAGGTACTAGTACTATTAAAAACATTTTAGAAATTAACTCAAAACTTACCGGGAAAAAACAAGTGGTTACGATGGTTGATAAATCTACTCTAAACACCAACCTTAACGGCACAATTATAACAATAGAACTAGAACAATAAAACAATTTATAACATATTTATTTTTAATACTAAGCGTAAATTCGTTTTCGCAAAAAAGTATATTGCCTGATACTACTGGGTTTTGTGCTGGTGATAGCGCTAAAATAGAGTTAAAAGATAATTTTGACAAAAATGCAACCATACAATGGACAACGCCTTACAACATTATATACAACACAAAAAAAATTACAGCTTTTAAAACGGGGGGTAAGTATTATGTAAAAGTAATATCAAATAAAAATATTTTTTATGATAGCACTTTTGTAAAAGTATATGCAAAACCCAAACTAAATATACAGGACACTGTTTTGTGTAAGGGAAAACAGTTTTTTTTAGATGCTAAAAACATAGGCTATAAATATTTATGGAATACAGGCGAAACAACTCAAAAAATAAAAGTAGAAAACTCAGGTAACTATTGGGTTAAAGTAAACAACTTTGGTTGCGCCATTTCTACTACTGTTAGTATAAAGTTTATACAGGGAACAAGTACAAACTTTAGTGCCGAACAACAATTTTGTTTAAGCGAGCCCACAAAAATATTAAGTATTAAACCCACTTTAGGAACAAAAATTTTATGGAATACGGGCGCAACATCTTCATCTATCACCATTGTAAAAGAAGGCACCTATTGGGTAACTACCGAAAATAAAAGTTGTGGTTTACAAACCGATAGTGTTAAAGTAAAACTAAAAGCTTGCGATTGCGAAATATTAATACCAAATAGTTTTACGCCTAACGAAGATAACAAAAACGATTATTTTTTTCCAGTGCTGCAATGCGAATACTCTTATTTTGTATTGACGATAAGTGATAAGTGGGGCAATACCGTTTTTAGCACTAATAATGTTAATGGCAAGTGGGATGGGCGTTTTAAGGGTAACCTTTGCCCCGAAGATAATTATGTTTATATTATTGAAAGTTCAGAAAAAGGAACCGATAAAAAATTAGTGCGCAAAGGGCACATATCTTTGTTTAGATAATGTATTTGTTTAACCCTAAGTAGAAAACATATTTAGGCTTTACTCTGTAACCCCTAAATCAATGGTTACTTTTTCGTTATTACGAATATTTACTCCACTTCCACCTGTTACTCTACCGTTGTTGGTGGTTACTTGTGCATCATAACCATAGGCGTATAAAAAATAATTGCCCTTATAACACTTTATAACATAATTACCTTCAGCATCTGCCCTTACTTTTGTATCAAACAAAATAGTATCAGTGCCTGGTAAATCTTTAGCATTAAATTTTATAAAAACAGTAGCGTTAGCAATTATTTTTTCGTGGTGTTTTATAACTCCTGATATTGTTGATTTACCACCTAGCTGGTTTTTTTTGCATCCTAAAAAAAGCATCAAAAACAATATATTTATATAAATTATTTTTTTCATTTTATTTAAAATTAGGGTCGGCAAAGCGCTTATCTTCAATTAATTTATAATCTGTTAGGGTATTTAAAAATGCAATAATGTCTTGCTTTTCGTTACTCGTCATAGGTATTCCATTGGGTAGTAATTGGGGGTCAAGGTTGGTAGTATTAGTAATTGGGTTTGTGTAATGGTTTAAACAATCGTTTAATGTTTGTAAACTTCCATCGTGCATATATGGTTTAGTAAGCGCAATATTTCTTAAGGTTGGTGTTTTAAACTTGTATTTATCTTGGGCTAAGCCAGTAACCTTTGCTCTACCACTATCGTTTACAAAAGGGTTAATGGCTGTGCCATTGTTTCTATAGACATAATCGGTAAACAAAGGTTCTGTATGGCAACTATTACATTTTGCAATAAATAAATTATAGCCTCGCAATTCGGCATCACTTAATTGTACGTTGTTTTCGCCACGCTTATATAAATCATATTTACTATTGTAAGAATACATTAAGCCCATAAATTGCGCCATCGCTCTTAACATTTTTTGCGAATCTACTGTTTCGCTGCCATAGGCCTTGTTAAACAAATCTTTATACTTAGTACTTGCTTGTAATTTAGCTAAAACATTATTAATGTTGTCGGCCATTTCTACTGTATTTTGGATGGGTGCTAGTGGCTGAACTTCAATATTATTAATACCCCCATCGTGCATAAATGCTTTTTGCCAAGTTAAATTAAACAATGCGGGAGCATTGCGAGTACCCATCAAATTATTTATACCATGGCTAATTGCATGATTGGCATGAGCAAAAGCTACAACTTGTTGATGGCATGATCCACAAGAAATTGTATTATCAGCGCTTAGCATAGTTTCGTAAAATAAGGCTCTTCCTAAAATAAATTTATCTTGACTAATAGTGTTTACACTAAATGTATAATTAGGCTGAGGCCAGCCTTGTGGAATAACCTCAACTAAATTATTGCTTGGCAATGGCGCATTTATTTTTGGGTCGACTTTACAGCCAATCATTAAAAAAACAACACAAAAATATGTAGCAAATTTTTTATACATCAATAATTGTGTACATGTTTAAAGCGTATCATATCTGCATAATTATCTGCAATGGTTTTAGACCTGTTATTTACACTCGTAACATCATATGTTGTTCCTAAATCAATTATGGTAGGTGTTTTAAACACCTCTAATACATTTGTTTGTAAATGTATTTCAGGAGTAATACTTGTACTAACGTTTGCTGTTGTACTAGCAAAATTAAAAGTAAAACTGCGCTGTGCTTTCAGTGTTCCACTATATCCGCCAATATGATATGCAAATGCATGGTTATTGCTAACAGGCACTTTTAACGATGTGCCCTCTAATTTAAACATAATGTAGCCAATCCAGGGCCAATACATTCCGTTAGCGGGATTTAAATCGCCAGTTTGCGCGCCAGAAGCGTTTCGCGTACTATCCACGCCTAACACAAAACTAATAGATTTATATGAGCCTAAGGGAACATTAATTAAACTTACCACCGAACTTAAAGGAATAGAATGATCAATTAAATGATAGCTATTTGGCTCAACAAACTGTGTGTTGTCTGTATTAGTAACTATGATATTTGAAATGTAATATTGTAAAGCCGATACCTTAAACGTATCTGCATTTTGGTTTATATAATTTGTGCCAAATTGTAAAGCTACCGTATCTATTACGTTTTCAAACTCAATGTTTAATTTACCATACGTTATTGGCGATGGAGTTGGCTCAGATACTCCTGTTTTTTTATCTTTTTTACAAGAAATAAAACTCAGTATTAAACTTAACAGTAT
>JAYTRS010000340.1:0-12758 GCA_043746065.1 Bacteroidota bacterium
CGGAAAATTAACCCACTGTTGGCGGTGTAACAAAGTAGCACTCATAGCCTCTTTACTACCTGCATATGCTGGGTTAATAAACATTTCGTTAAACATATATTGTGTAAACAAGGCGTCGTATTGCGCTTTACTTATATTTACAAAAGTTAAAAACAAAGCAACGGTTGCTACTATTTTTAGTTTATGGTTTATTTTTTTCATCTTTATTTAAAATCTTAATTTATAATTTAGCATTTAAAATTTGTTTAGTACTGTATTATTACAAAGCCGTTTAGTGGTTTAATATCGCCTGTTTTAAATTCAATAATATAGTAGTACGTTCCGTGTGGTAATTTTTCATTACCGAGTGTGCCTCCTACGTTAGGGAAACCATTCCAACTATTATCGTAATTTGTTTTTTCATATACTTTATTTCCCCAACGGTTAAATACTGTTACCGTATTATCAATACCAATTGGTAAACCTTTGATTACCCATACATCGTTTTTAGTATCTCCATCTGGTGAAAAGCCCTGTGGCACAAATAACGAATTGCTTGGTATTGATAGTATTGTTGGAACGTTATCTGAAGCTTCGTTCCAAATTCCATTTCCATTTATATCAGGGTTTGTACCATTGTTAGAAGTATCTGAAACAGCAATACTTGCGGTACTTAAAGCTCTACCAAAAGCACTATTTTTAACTACGGTTACGCTATCTAAATTTACATTAATCGTAAACGAAATACTATTTACAAAACCAGGCGGTAATTTACTTTGCGATGGAATGGTTAAATTAATATCTGATTTACCATTAAAGCTGGTATTAGCCACTAAACTACCAGTAGCCACAGGTCCCGATTTTAAAGTGTAAGTAGCAGGTTGTTTAATAGCACCATTAAATAAGCTGTCTTTTAAAACAACGTTGTGCAAGGTATCATTACCTAAGTTGTGCACCGTTATAGTGTAAGAAATATCGTAGGTATTATCTGCTAATCTGGTACCCAAGGTTCCTACTTTAGTTATACCAAAAAATAAGTTTGGTGCTAAATTTAATGGTGTTGGAATATTATTATTTGTTGGATTACCATCTCCGTCTGGGTCAGGGTTAATACCTGTATTCGACGAATCTGCTAAAACAACACCAACTATAGGTTGGCAAAAACCTAATACCGTATTCTTAAACGGCCCAAATTTACTGTTCGGATTAATATTTAACGAAAACAATATAGTATCTGTTGCATTAGCATTTAATACGCTTAATGTATTTGTTAATGTAGTTTGTAAGGTTCCGTCAAAAGTTACATCAAGCGTTAAACTACTTGCGGCAGTAATAATTGTAGGTGTACTAATAATACTAAATGTAGTTGGTAGCGGAAAAGTAGTTGATAAATTTTCGAGTAATACTATATTATTTAATGGTGCCGAACTGTAATTTTTTACAACTACTTTATAGGTTACATTATAAGTACCATTAGTTTGTAAGGCTGGAGTACTAACTGCTTTCGCAATACCAAATACTGTATTTGTTAAACACGTTGTTGGTGTTAAAAATAGCGTTGTGTCTTTTATACAACCATTTCCTGCAAAAAAGCGAACAGTATAAGCAGTAATTACAAATGGGTTGGTTAAGGTATTTGTTAAAATACCAGTTACCGGAATTGCTGGTGCCGTAGCATAAATTAACGAACCAGTGTAAGTTGTGCCAGCTACATAATCATAATTATCGCCAAACACAAAGCCACTTGCAATAATGGTTCCGTTATTATTAGTAGCTGTTCCAGAACACGTTGCTGGTATTATAGTAGCTGTAATTGGCACATTTGTATTTGTAAACACTGTAATAACTGTACTTGCAGGGCAATTTGCTGTTAAATCTGTAACAGTTAAACTGTAATTTCCTCCTACCGAAACAGTAATTATAGAGTTTGTATTTGTATATGCTGCTGGGCCAGTCCAAACATAACCTGCATTTGTTGCCGATGTTATAGCTGTGATAGTGACTAAATTATTAGCACACGTTATTATACCATTTGCGCTAACAGTAACGGTTGGCACATTAGAATCTGTGATAACAGAAACCGTAGCGTTAGATGTACAAGCTGTTGCAATATCCGTAACGGTTAAGGTATAATTTCCCGGTATAGCAATACCTGTTGGATTTTGACTAGCCGATGTATAAGAAAAAGGGCCACTCCAACTATATACAACTGTCGTAGGCGTTGCACTTCCTGATAAATTTACCGAAAGCGAAGTACAACTAATAGTGCCACTTACACTTGCTGATGCTGTTGGTGCTGGATTTACAACAATACTAACTGTTGTTGTAGCCGAGCCACATAAACCATTTGCACCTGTTAGGGTATAAATAGTTGTAGCCGTTGGTGTAACTATTGTAGTAGCCGAAGTTATTGTACCTGGTTGCCATGTATAAGTTAATGCCCCATTAGCAGTTAAGGTAGCACTGCTTCCAAAACAAATAGCGGTAGCCGAACTCGCAGCTGATACTGTTGGGTTTGGTAATACCAGTAATTGTAACGTTTGTGTATTATTACAACCAATAGCATCAGCTCCAACTACAGTGTAATTTGTAGTTATAGTAGGTGTTACTGTAATAGTTCCACCAATAACTATTCCTGGATTCCAAGTATAACTTAATGCGCCACTCGCACTTAACGTTGCCGTGCTTCCTAAACAAATACTTGTTGGTGAAGAAATTGCAGCAACCGTAGGACTTGCATTAACCGATACCGTAACTATTGCTTGATTAAAACAGCCATTTAAATCTGTACCAATTACACTATATGTTGTAGTTGTAGTTGGCGAATTCGTAACATTTGCTCCTGTTGCTGATATTGGATTCCACGAATAAGTTGTTGCGCCACTTGCTGTTAAACTAACACTACTTCCACTACAAATAATAGAGGCTGATGCACCAGCTGTAACTGTAGGATTGGGATTTACATTTAATAAAAGTGTCGTAGTGTTTGTACATCCACTGTTACTTCCTATTAAAGTATATGTTGTTGAAATTGTAGGACTCACAACCGTAGCCGAAGTTGTAACGCCACTTGGTAACCAAGTATATGTTGTTGCACCATTTGCAGTTAATGTGGCCGAGTTACCAATACATAAACTTGTTGGCGACGAAATAGCAGTAACCGTTGGCGTTGTATTTACCGTTACCGTAAATACAGCTTGATTAGTACAACCATTAACCGACGAGCCTATAACGGTATAAGATGTATTGCTTAAAGGCGAGTTGGTAATTGTTTGCGAAACAGATGCAAACGGTGGTAACCAAGTATAAGTAATGGCTCCATTAGCTGTTAATGTTAATTGCGTTCCACTACAAATTATGGATGCTGATGGGCTTATTGTAACTGTTGGCGTTGGATTTACGGTTATACTAACAGTTTGCGAATTAGCACAAATTCCATTTACACCATTAACAGTATAAATTGTATTTACTGTTGGCGATACTACAACGTTACTTCCCGTTAAAGCACCAGGGTTCCAAGTATAATTGCTAGCGCCAGTGGCTGTTAAGGTAGATGAATTGCCAATACAAATTGTTAAATTAGATGCGCTTGCAACAACCGTAGGGGTTGGCGTTACACTTAAATTAAAGATTGCTGTATTTGTACAACCAAATGCACTCGTACCAGCAAGTGTGTATGTTGTCGTTATGATTGGATTCGCAATAATGCTACTGCTAGTTACTGCTCCTGGGTTCCACGTATATGTGACTGCTCCATTACCTGTTAGTGTTGCCGAACTACCACTACAAATATTAGTAGCTGTGCTTGTTATAGTTAATAATGGTAATGGATTAACAGTAACTGTTACAACAGTATTAGTAGTACAACCAAATGCATTGGTACCTGATACAGTATAATTTGTAGTAATAACAGGGGTAACTAAAACCAAATTGCCTGTTAAAGCGCCCGGATTCCAAGTATATGTTACCGCACCTACTGCACCTAAACTAGCCGTTTGGCCAACACAAATTGGGTTTGGTATTGCTCCCGCTGTTATTGTAGGGGTAGGATTTACGTTTACACTAATAGTTTTTGTATTGGTACACAAACCATTTGCACCAATAACAGTGTATGTAGTATTAACTAAAGGTGTTACTATAACGTTACTTCCTGTTAATGCGCCTGGGTTCCAAGTATATGTTAAAGCTCCTGTTGCGGTTAATGTACTTGAATTACCAATACAAACTGCTGTTGGCGTAGCCACAGGTATTACAGTAGGATTAGGTGTAACAATTTGTGTAAATGTTGCTGTATTTATACAACCCGTTGCACTTGTTCCTATAAGTGAATAGGTTGTAGTAAGAGATGGGCTTACGGCTATTGTTGAGCCTGGTATTCCTCCTGGGTTCCAAATGTATGAAATACCACCACTACCTGTTAATGTAGCAGTTGCACCCGCACAAATATTGGTATTTGTACTTGTTACCGTTAATGATGGTAATGGATTTACAATTAAGTTTAATGTTTTTGTGCTAGTGCAACCAAATGCATTTGCACCAATAACGGTGTAAGTAGTACTTACAGTAGGTGATACAATAACACTAGCACCAATTAAAGCACCAGGGTTCCAAGTATAATTAGTGGCGCCACTTGCTGTTAATGTTGCTGATGAGCCACTACAAATAGCAGTAGGCGTTGCTACAACAGTAAGTGTTGGTAAGGGGTTTACAATTACGTTTACTGTTTGTGTACTATTACAAATACCCGTTGTACCCGTTACGGTATACGTTGTATTTACAGCAGGCGATACTATAACACTTGCACCTACTAAAGCCCCCGGGTTCCACGAGTATGTAGTGGCACCACTAGCTGTTAGTGTACTTGAAGCACCTATACAAATAGCTGTTGGGTTAGCTACTGCATTTACAGTTGGTATAGGCGTTACAATTAAGTTTACTGTTTGGGTAGATGTACAACCTGCAGCCGAACTTCCAATAACTGTATATAATGTTGTTACGGCTGGGCTAACTACAACACTGCTTCCAACCAAAGCACCTGGATTCCAAGTATAACTTACAGCACCTGTTGCTGTTAGGGTAGATGAACTTCCGGCACAAATATTGGTAGGAGATGCTGTTGCGGTAACAGTAGGATTAGGGTTTACAATTAGTGTTAATGTTTTTGTGTTTGAACAAGTACCATTAGTACCTATTACAGTATAGGTGGTGGTTACTGTTGGCGAAACAATAACGTTACTGCCTGTTAAAGCGCCCGGATTCCAGGTATAATTAGTAGCACCTGTAGCTGTTAAAGTAGATGAATTTCCTATACATATTGCTGTAGGTGTTGCTGCTACTGTTAAAATAGGCACCGCATTTACACTAACGGTTATAGCCGTACTATTTGTACAGCCCGCAGCCGAACTGCCCGTTACCGTATACGTTGTAGTTACCGCTTGAAAATAACTCACTGTACTGCCTGTTAATCCTAAAGGATTCCATGTATACGTTAATGCACCACTAGCTGTTAAAGTTACTATACCAGCTACACAAATGCTTGTTGGGTTTGCTATTGTTGTTACTGTTGGCGTAGGGTTTACAATTAATGCCAATGTTTTAGTAGCAGTACAACCGCCATTACTACCAACAACCGTATAAGTTGTAGTTGTAGTTGGAGAAACCACAACAACTGCCGTAGTTAAACTACCTGGGTTCCAGGTATAGCTTGTTGCTCCACTTGCCGTTAATGTGGCACTACTTCCTACACAAATAGCAGCAGAAGAACTGATAGCATTTACCGTAGGTGTTGGCACAACATTAATGGTAATAGTTGTTTGCCCAGGGCAACCCGCAGTTACACCACTAACGGTATAAGTAGTGGTTACTGTTGGCGAAACCACAAAAACAGTTCCTATAAACGCTCCTGGGTTCCACGTATATGTTGTTGCTCCACTTGCTGTTAAGGTAGCACTACTTCCTACACAAATAGAAGACGAAGAGGTACTTGCTGTTACCGTTGGATTAGGTGTTACTGTTACATTAACCGTTTGCGTTGTTGTACAACCAAGCGCATTATTACCAATTACTGAATATAATATAGTAGATGCAGGGCTTACAACTACTGTTGCTCCTGCTAAAGCACCTGGATTCCAAGTATAGCTTAAGGCACCGCTAGCCGTTAAGGTTGAACTATTACCTGCACACACTATTGTTGGCGAAGCGTTTGCTGTAATTACAGGCCCGTTATTTACCGTTAAAGTTACTACTGCACTATTTGTACACGTTCCAGACGAACCAATGACAGTATAAGTAGTTGTTAAGGTAGGAGAAACTACAACTGATGTTCCTATTAAACTTCCAGGATTCCATGTATAGCTAGTGGCACCGCTGCCCGTTAGGGTTGCCGAATTTCCGGAACAAATTTGAGTAGTAGAGCTTGATGCAGTTACTGTTGGAATAGGCACTACTGTTAATAATGATGTGGTTGAATTAGTACACGTTCCATTACTCCCAACAATTGTATAAGTTGTGCTTGTTGTTGGGGTAACGATAACTACTGCTGTTGTTAAATTACCCGGATTCCAAGTATAAGTACTTGCTCCACTCGCTGTTAAAGTAGCACTACTCCCTACACAAATAGTTGATGATGCAGGCGTAATGGTAATATTTGGCACAGGGCTTACAATTTGATTAACTGTATACGTACTTGTGCAACCCGTAGCGTTAATACCAGTAACAGAATAATTAGTAGTAACCACTGGCGAAACAACAATAGAGTTAGAAACAATTGCTCCTGGGTTCCAAGTATAACTTAAGGCACCACTTGCTGTTAAAGTAGCGCTATTACCTGGACAAATAGTCGTTGGGGTGCTTACTATAGTTATTGTTGGGCCAGTATTTACAGGTATTACCAAAGTTGTTTGCCCTGTACATCCTCCATTAGACCCTAAAATAGTATAGGTTGTTGTTACTGATGGGGTTAAAGAAACTATATTACCCACTATAGCCCCTGGATTCCAAGTATATGTTAAAGCCCCAGTTGCTACAGCGTTTGCTGAACTTCCAGCACAAATAGTACCGCTTAAATTAAATGCTGAAATAACTGGTGGCGGAATTACGGTAATTGAAATAGTTGTTGAGTTGGTACATACACCATTAGTTCCAAATAAAGTATACGTGGTGTTTGCTGTTGGCGAAACAACCGCTACAGAACTAAAAACAGGTCCAGATGGGGTTTGCCAGGTATATGATGTAGCGCCTGAGCCTGTTAAAGTAGCAGATGCAGGCGGACAAAGTGTACTAGAGGTTGTAGAAGCCATTATTGCTGGCGTACCTACAGATACTTGTACTACAGAAGTAACCGAACCAGAACAATAACTCATAGTTGCCGTATAATTTCCAGTAGCAGTTGGGCACGGCGTAGCCGTTAAACCCGATGCCGTAAAGCCAGATGGACCAGCCCAGTTTACAGCAAAAAGTGGTGCAGCTGTTGGGGTAAACTTCCATGATTCGTTGATAGCAGTCCATGGCGTTAAAACATTACGTCCAGGAGCACCTACTGCTGTAGTACCAGTAGCATTTTGTATTCCAATCAATCCTCTTCCACCATTCCAAGTTACACAAGCGGTACTATTTTGAATGTTAACGCCAATAATGTTTGAGCTTTCGTATAATACTATTTGAAAAGATGAAAGGGGAGATACGCAAGAATAAAGCGTTACCGCACTCCAATACATTACAAATGCGCGACAAGGCGCAACTCCTGTGGTGTAGGTTCTAATAACACCACCAGGTAACGGATCATAATCTCTATAAGGACCACAAATAGTGTTGGGTGGATGTTCGACTAAATTAGGTAAAATTGCCGAGCAAACCCAAGATTCAGGCAAATTGGCACTTGCTAAATTAAACGTTATTTCGCCGTTAGACCCTACTACTAATTTATTAAAATTATTACCAAAATAGCAAAAGTTAAAACCAATATCTATTACATCGCTCCATGTATCATCTAAAGTAGAAGCAAATGCATTTGAACCACCACTGTATGGAAATGTAGAATAAGATATAGAGGCTACCGAATAGCTAGTAGTTGAGTTAGATGGAGGCACAACTGTAGCTGTTAAATTAGCGCACTGCCCCGCACAAATAACAGTACTAGGGCCCGTACCCGCCTGTGCATTAATGCTTGGGGTAAAACAAGCTTGTGAATAGGCTTGATTTTGAAATACTATAATTAGTACAAGAAAAAAAGCACAGTTTTTAAAAAAATTAATCATACGTTTTAAATTTAAAATAAATTATTTAGTGTGTTTATTTAATTCTAATAATAAAATCATTAAAAAGATTTGGGTTTTTAACATCAAGAGCATTAATTACTTTTAACTCGCTTTTATTAAAATAAGAATTAACTTTTTTTAAGGACTGTTTAGTACTAAAAAAGGCTATTTCATTATCGCTAAGTTTAAAGAATTTTAAAGATACTTGAGTGTTTTTGCTCAAAAACTCTGTGCACCTTTCTCTAACGTTATAAGCTATGGCCGCGCTTTGCTCAGCATCATTATTAAAAAGTTTAACTGATGCTATTTGTAATTTTAACAGTTCTTTAAAATTAGCATCGTTCTCAACACTTGCTATGTTTATAGAATTTTTTTGAACGCTTCTTAAAGCAAAATCGTTTTTATTAATAAATGATTTTAACAAGCTATCGTTTTGTGCCTTAAACGATAAAAACGATAAAAAAAACAAACATCCAATTACTTTTTTGGTAAAATTATTCATAGCACTATATATTTAATAATACGCTAACTTATTAAAAATTTTAACATAAATTTAATAAAAATATCAGTTATTAACATTTATAAAATTAAAACATTGATAATCAGTTAAATAATATTGTTAATAACGCCTTTTTAATAAAAATCACCAACTAAAAAAAATATAATTTTAAAACATAAAACGTATTACATTTATAGTCTACAATGCACACTAATATTATAGCTCTTTTACCCGATCATGTAGCCAATCAAATTGCAGCAGGCGAAGTTGTGCAACGCCCCGCCAGTGTGGTAAAAGAACTTTTAGAAAATGCGATTGATGCTGGTGCAACACACATTAAATTAATTATTAAAGACGCTGGTAAAACCCTTATTCAAGTAATTGATAATGGCAAGGGCATGAACCCATTTGATGCTCGCATGAGTTTTGAACGCCACGCTACCAGTAAAATTAGTAGTGCCGATGATTTATTTACCCTTACTACAAAAGGCTTTAGAGGTGAGGCTTTGGCAAGCATTGCCGCTGTAGCACAAGTTGAATTAAAAACAAAACAAGAAAGTGATGTTGTTGGCCAACATTTAATTATTGAAGGTAGTAAATTTATTGAGCAAAGCGAATGCCAAACCGCTACAGGGACTTCGTTTACTGTTAAAAATTTATTTTTTAATATTCCGGCAAGAAGAAATTTTTTAAAAAACGACCAAGTTGAACAAAAACATATTATTGATGAATTAGAACGTGTGGCCATTCCACACACCAATATTCATTTTATTTTACAAAGCAATGGCAACGAAATACTAAACCTTCCGGCTGGTAATTTATTGCATCGCATAAAATCATTATTAGGTAATTATATTCAAAAAGAATTAGCACCTATTGCCGAAAACACCGATTTTGTTAGAGTTACTGGTTTTGTGAGTTTGCCCAATGCCGCTATAAAAACAAAAAAAGAACAATATTTTTTTGTAAACAACCGTTTTATTAAAAATCCTTTTTTAAACCACGCTGTTTATGAAGCCTATAAAGAATTAATTGGCTATCAATCGCACCCACGCTATTTTTTGTTTTTAGAATTAGACCCAAAACATATTGATATAAACATTCATCCTACCAAAACCGAAATAAAATTTACAGACGATAGAATGGTATATATGCTTTTGGTAAGCGCTATAAAACGTGCGTTGGGTAAGGCAAATGCGGCACCAAGTATTGATTTTGATGTGGAACAAAGTTTAGATTTTAACTCTGCCAGTAATAACAGAATTGTAACAGCGCCCACCATAAGTTACGATAAAAATTACAACCCTTTTCATTCAAGCGGAAACGAAACTAATTTACAAAAAACAAATAAACAACATTGGGAAAATTTATTTGATGGCTTTAAAAGCAGTAATGGTAATGACCTTAATAGTGCAAAGGAGCAAACCGTTATAGAGCAAAAAAATATTGAACAACAAGTTTTTCAAACCTTAAAAAAAGAAGCCTTAGAGTTTTCGGTATTTCAACTTAACTTAAAATATTTAATTACTACGTTTAATAATAATGTTTTAGTTGTTGACCAACAGCGCGCGCATGAGCGTATTATGTACGAATTTTATTTAAACACTAAAGCCGAAACAAAAATTGCATCACAACAATTATTATTTGCCGAACAATTAGAATTTAGTGCTAACGATTTTGATTTAATTAAAAATTTAATGGCCGAATTTAAACTATTAGGTTTTGATATAGAACCATTTGGCAAAAACAGTATGGTTGTAAATGGCACCCCCACTGATTTACAAGACTTTAACATTGCCCAAACCATTGATAGCATTTTAGAAACATACAAACTTAATACTATTGATGCTAAATTAGAAAAACACGATAACCTATGCCGAGCCATTGCAAAAAATACTTGTATTAAATATGGTAAAGTATTAGAAACAGATGAAATGAAACAATTAGTAAGCCATTTATTTAATTGCGAAAACCCCATGTACACCGCTAATGGTAAAGTAATTATAATGGAAACAAATTACACCGACATTGATAAATTTTTTAAACGCTAATGAGTTTTAATAACCAATATCGTCCAAATAGTTTTGGACACTTACCCCCAGTAACCAAAAACATTATTATTATAAACGTATTAATGTATATAGCTACTATTTTATTAAAACAAACTAAAAATATAGATTTAACCGATTATTTTGGTTTGCATTATTATTTAGCCCCTGAGTTTAAACCTCATCAATTCATTACGTATATTTTTATGCACGATAGTCAAAATTTTTCACACATCTTATTTAATATGATTGGCGTGTATATGTTTGGGCAAATGTTAGAAAATGTGTGGGGAGCAAAACGCTATTTAATTTTTTACATTGCAACAGGCTTAGGCGCAGCCTTGGCGCAATATATAATTATGCATTTTGAAATACAACATACCTTAACAGAAATAAATTTAGAAATAGATAAATTTAAAACCGATATAACCTATGTTGCAAAATTAATTGATTATAAAGCAGCTCTATTAAAAAACAATGTTGTAGTAGGTGCATCAGGCTCACTTTTTGGCTTGCTGGGTGCGTTTGGCATGTTATTTCCAAATACCATGTTGTATTTATATTTTTTTATTCCTCTAAAAGCAAAATGGTTAGTAATTGGTTATGGTGCTTTCGAAATATTTTCGGGTATACGAAATAACCCAGGCGATAATGTAGCCCACTTTGCACACATTGGTGGTTTGCTAGTAGGTGTAGTTTTAGTATTAATTTGGCGCAAAAATAAACAACAGTTTTATTAAAATTTATCAATGAACTTTCTCCAAAAAATAGCACAAACTTTTCAGCAACAAGGCAAATTAGCACAACTAATAATAATAAATGTTGCCATATTTTTAATGGCAAATATTTCTATTCATATTTTACACTTAAATGTTTTAGACTATTTAATGTTGCCCATTGGTGGTACCGATTTTATATTTAAAATATGGACACTGTTTACCTATATGTTTACCCACGCATCATTAGGCCATGTGTTTTTTAATATGTTATTGTTTTATTTTTCGGCACAATTGTTTTTTCTAATTTTAGGCGAGGCTAAATTAATTTATGTGTATGTAATGAGTGGGCTTATTGGCGCTGCTTTATTATTGGTTCTTGGTGTTATTTCTCCAAGTGCATTTGGGCACTCTTATTTATTAGGCGCATCAGCATCCGTAATGGGTATTGTTATGGTAATGGCAGTTTATGCGCCCAATTATAATGTTGCCTTGTGGGGCATTATTAATATGCCTTATAAATATTTTGCGGCCCTAACGTTTGTATTAAGTACGGTTATTGATTTTTCGCTAAACACTGGTGGTAAAATTGCACACATAGGGGGTGCAGCCTTTGGCTTACTATATGGCTATAATTTAAAACGAGGCGTTGATTTATTTAATTTTTCGTTTTTATATAAAACTAAACATAAGCCCTTAAAAGTGGTATCTTATAACAAAACTAAAGATGAACTTTATCACGAAAACAAAGTTATAAGCGAACAACGTATGAATCAACTCTTAGAAAAAATATCAAAAAGCGGTTACGATAGTTTAACGAAAAACGAAAAAGACGAATTATTTAAATTATCGCAAAAAAAGTAATGTTTTACTATAAATCCCTATATTAGTTGCTTAATTATTAATGCATAAATTCCTTAAAATACTAATTTTTGTCTTTATTTCTTTGCAAACATTTTCGCAAAGTAAATCTACAAAGCCTACCATCGATGATGCTGATGAGCACTTTGATCATAAAAATTATATAATGGCCATTCCTATTTATTTATCCGAATTTAAAAAAGATGCTAACATAAAAAAAATAAAATACAAAATAGGCGTATGTTATTTAAACACAAAAATTAATAGGCAAGAAGCTATAAAATATTTAGAAGATTATACCAAAGAACCAAAATGCGACGAAGAGGCTTGGATTGACTTAGGTAAAGCCTATCACCTAAACAATAAAATAGAAGAAGCACTTACAGCCTTTAGAAAATTT
>JAYTRS010000341.1:0-12744 GCA_043746065.1 Bacteroidota bacterium
TATTTTTTTGTTCAATATGCCCATCAAATTTATGTTGAAAAAACTGAACGGCATACTTTTCGCATATAGCTTGTGTTTTATCGGTACTAAAGGAATCTAATACTATAATTTCATCAGCAATTTCCTTTACCGAAAGTAAACAACGTTCAATATTATGTTCTTCGTTAAAAGTTATTATTACAACTGATAATTTTATCACTTTATAGTTTTATTAAAATGCTAAATTTGTTTAGTGATTGTAAATTTAAAAAATATAATTAAAGAACATCTTATAATAATTAGCGTATTAATTATTACTTGTTTAGTTTATAGTAAATTTTTATTTTTTAGCCATATTAGTTGGGACGACCCCGAAATGGTATTTAAAAACAAAGCCGTTCAAGCCTTTGATATTAAAGCATTGTTTACTAATCATTATGTTGGGAATTATATTCCTATTACAATGATAGTACACGCTGTGGCCTGGTTATTTTTTGAAAATAACGATGCGAGCCACCATTTTATAAATATTATTTTTCATCTATTAAATGGTGTTTTGGTATATTTAATTACCAATAAATTATTTAAACTAAATTGGATAGCAAATATAACGTGCATTGTATTTTTATTACATCCTCTACAAATTGAATCGGTAGGCTGGATAAGCGAATTAAAAAATGTTTTATCAAGTACATTTTTACTCTTAGCAATATTAAGTTATTTAAAATTTACCACAATTAAATCGCAAAAAAACTACTTAATTACCTTATTGTTTTTTTGTTTGGGATGCTTCAGCAAATCTTCGGTTGTAGTATTTCCGTTAATTTTAATACTAATAGATGTATTTCAAAATAAAATGGTTTCTATAAAATTCATTATAAATAAAATACCGTTTTTACTTATTTCAATAATTATTGGACTTATTAATATTAAAGCGCAAACTGCAGATTTATTTATCAACCATTCACACGAGTTTCCTTATTATCAGCGTATTGGCTTAGCAGGTGTTGCGCTTTTAAAATATCTATTTCTTTTTTTGTGGCCTGTAAAATTAAGTGTAATATATAGTTATCCAGAAATTAAAACTCATATCATTATCATCGGATATAGTATTTTAATAATACTAGCAGGTTTAATCTTTTATTTTATTAAACAAAAAAAATTCAACCTATTAATAGGTTTGTTATTTATTCTTTTAAATTTAATTTTAGTTTTACAATTACTTCCTTTTGGCGAATGTTTATATGCAGACCGTTATACTTACCTTCCAATAATAGGATTTACATGGCTTTTAGGTTTTTTAATTTCTGAAATTAATATAAGTAAAACTATTATTTACACAGTTATTATTTTATTTTTCTCATCTTTTTCGTTTAATAGAATTACAAAATGGAAAAATGCAATTAGTTTATATGAAGATATTTTAAAAAATTATCCTAATCAGTTTATAGCTTTAAATAGCTTAGGAGTTGAGTATATGTTTGCTAATAATGATTTAGAGGCGCTTAATTACTTTAATAAAGCAACTACTGCTGCACCAAAAAATTACAAAGGTTTTTATAATCGAGGCCTCTTATTTTTAAAAATGAATAAGCCCGATTTAGCCATTAAAAGTTTTAACCAAAGTTTACAACTGTATAATTATTCAAAAGCCTTAGTTGCAAGGGCTTCAACCTATTATACACTTAACGATTTATCTAAAGCCATAAACGATGCTAACTTGGTTTTATCTATCGAAAAAAATAATGCAAAAGCTTATTTTGTATTAGGCAATTGTTACAACGATTTAAATAAATTAAATGAAGCCATTTTTGCATATAATAAATGTATTGAGTTAAGTAATGATGAGCCCGATTTTTATTTTAAACGCGCCATTGCTCAAGGTAAAAAACAAAATTTTACTGCGTGTATTAACGATATAAATAGTTGCATTAACTTAAATCCAAATTACTACCAAGCTTACTATTGGCGTGGAGTTGCAAAAGTTAATTTAAAGCAAAGCCCATGCCAAGATTTTAAATTTGCAGCACAAAATAATATTGAACCAGCTATCAACGCTTTAAATAAATACTGCCAATGAATGTTACCATAATTCAAACTCATTTATTTTGGGAAAATCGTGAAAAAAATTTACAACATTTTGATACTCTTATTAACGCTATTAATCAGTCAACAGATTTAATAGTTTTACCCGAAATGTTTACTACAGGGTTTACTATGAATCCTAAAATACTTGCAGAAAGTGATACTATAACTTTAACCTGGCTAAAACAAAAAGCAAAACAAAAAAATGCTGTAATTACAGGGAGTATAGCCATTAATGAAGAGGGCAATTATTTTAATCGTTTATTTTGGGTTGAGCCAAATCAAAAGGTATCAACGTATGATAAACGCCATTTATTTAGAATGGGAAATGAAGATAAAAACTATACTGCTGGAACTAAAAAAATAATTACAACACTAAAAAATTGGAACATTTGTCCACTTATTTGTTACGATTTACGTTTTCCGGTTTGGAGTAGGAATAGGGTTATTAGTCAAAAGTCTGTTACCCTAAGCAGAGTAGAAGGGCAATCATTAATAGCCAATTATGAATACGATGTGTTAATATATGTTGCCAATTGGCCCGAAGTTCGTAACTACCCATGGAAACAATTATTAATAGCACGTGCTATAGAAAATCAATGCTATGTTATTGGCGTAAATAGAATTGGTTTAGATGGGAATAACATCAATCATTCTGGCGATAGTCTTGTCATTAATCCATGCGGGGAAATAATTAGCCAAACAAAAGCTAATGAAGAAAGTATTGAGACAATTTCTTTAGATAAATCCTATTTGGATGAGTTTAGAACCATTTTTCCTGCAGGATTAGATGCGGATAATTTTAAAATTATTTAATATTCTTCGCCACATTCATTAACAAATTTTAACTACTTAATTAGTTTCAAAAGCCTTAGCCTTACTATCTTTACCTACTGTTTAATAATAAAAATGTATGGTAGATATTAAAGAAATTAACGAACGTATTCAGCGCGAAAGTGCATTTATTGATGTACTTACACTAGAAATGGATAAGGTAATTATTGGGCAAAAACACATGGTTGAGCGCCTTTTAATTGGCTTATTAAGTAATGGTCATATTTTGTTAGAAGGTGTTCCAGGATTAGCCAAAACCCTCGCTATTAATACATTAGCAAAGTGTGTTGATGCACAGTTTAGTCGCATTCAGTTTACCCCCGATTTGTTACCTGCCGATTTAATCGGGACTCAAATTTATAGTCAGAAACAAGAATCATTCTCTATTCGTAAAGGACCCATTTTTGCGAATTTTGTATTAGCCGATGAGATTAATCGTGCACCTGCAAAAGTACAATCCGCTTTGCTAGAAGCCATGCAAGAAAAACAAGTAACCATTGGCGATCAAACTTTTAAATTACCTAATCCTTTTTTAGTATTAGCTACCCAAAATCCTGTAGAGCAAGAAGGAACCTATCCTTTACCTGAAGCGCAAATGGACAGGTTTATGTTAAAAATTGTAATTGGTTATCCTACTAAAGAAGATGAGCGTCGTATCATTCAATCTAATATATCGCCTCAAGGCATGCCAACGCCAAACAATGTTTTAAAAACAGATGATATTATTAAAGCTCGTAGCGTTGTAAAAGATGTGTATATGGATGAGAAAATTGAACGTTACATTGTGGATATTGTTTTTGCATCTCGTTTCCCTAAAGATTATAAATTACAAAAATTTGATGGTTTAATTTCTTATGGTGGAAGTCCACGTGCTAGTATTAACTTGGCTTTAGCAGCAAAAGCCTACGCATTTATTAAGCGAAGAGGATATGTAATACCCGAAGATGTACGTGCTGTTTGTTTAGATGTAATGCGCCATCGTGTGGGTTTAACCTACGAAGCAGAAGCAGAAAATATTACTTCTGAAAACATTGTAACCGAAATTTTAAATACAGTTGAAGTACCATAGCATTGTTTAATGCTTAGTTATTAGTTTTTAATGAAAATGACTTCATTAAAAACTAAACATTAAAACTAAAAACTAATTATAGTGGAAACCTCAGAGTTATTAAAAAAAGTTCGTAAAATAGAAATTAAAACCCGTGGTTTGAGTACTCAAATTTTTTCGGGAGAATATCACAGTGCTTTTAAAGGTAAAGGTATGTCCTTTTCTGAAGTACGAGAATACACTCCAGGAGATGATATTAGAACGATAGATTGGAATGTTACCGCCCGCTTTAATACGCCTTTTGTAAAAATATTTGAAGAAGAACGCGAACTTACTGTTGTTTTGGTGGTGGATGTAAGTGCTAGTGGTGCGTTTGGAACTAATAAACAATTTAAGCAAGATTTAATTACAGAATTATGCGCTGTGGTTGCTTTTTCAGCGTCTCAAAATAATGATAAAATTGGTATTATATTTTTTAGCGATAAAATAGAAAAATACATTCCACCTAAAAAAGGCAAATCACACGTGCTTCGTATCATAAGAGAGTTAATAGAGTTTAAGCCTCAAAATACAAAAACAAATTTAGAGTTAGCTTTAAAGTATTTAACCAATGTTATTAAAAAACGTAGCGTTGTTTTTTTTATAAGCGATTTTTATGCAGATAATAATTATAAAGATGCTTTAAAAATTGCCAATAAAAAGCACGATTTAGTAGCACTTAGAATAGTTGATAAAACCGAAACAGAATTACCAAAAGTAGGCTTAATAAAATTACGCGATAACGAAACTGGTAAATTGATGTGGATAGATACAAACGATAAACAATTTAGACACAAGTTTAAAACCAATAGCTTAAAATTTGAAAACGATTTAAAAGATAGCTTTAACCGTAGCGGTATTGATGCTACTAGCATTTACACGCACGAAAGTTATATTAAGCCATTAATGAATTTATTTAAGAATAGGTAGCTATGTTAGGCTGAGCAAAGCTGAAACAACAGGTACAATGTAAAACATGAAAAAAATAAAATACATATTCTTTCTTTTTATTGTAAGTATTGCATTTGCAAAAGCGCAAGGTCTTTCTACCGGACAGGTAGGCGTTAGAGTAGATGCTGTTTTAGATTCTTCAAAAATTCGTATTGGCGAACAGGTTAAAATAGATATTTATTTAAATTACAACGCTAATCAAAAAGATTTTAAGATTGAATGGCCCTCAATTGGCGATACACTTACAGGCAAAATAGAAGTTGTTTCAGTAAGTGCTATTGATACAACTATTCCCGATAAAGGAAACCCCTCTAATATTTTGCAACATCAACAATTAGTAATTAGTGCTTATGATAGCGGTTACTTTGCAATTCCAGGTTTTAAGTTTATGCTAAATAACGATACAAATAATGTGCTTTTCACCCAAACATTATTACTCGAAGTGCATACCGTACCTACAGACAGTAGTTATAAAAAAGTAAAAGATATTAAACCCATTTTTAATGAAGTATTTAATTGGAAATGGTACATCAACTATATTTATTGGGGTATAGGCATACTACTTGTTATTTTAGTAATAATTTTTACTACTATTTATTTTAATAATAAGAAAAAAAATAAAATTATTGAGCCCGAAAAACCTAAAATCCCCGCTCATATTTCGGCTTTAGCTGCTTTAGAAAAAATTAAAGAAACACAAGAGTGGAAAGAAGGTAAAGCTAAAGAGTATTATTCAGCAATATCTGATACAATTCGTCAATATATTGAAGAACGTTATAATGTTAATGCCTTAGAAAGTACTACGGATGAAATTATGATAGCGTTTAGAACACAAGTAGTCGATCCTCAAAGTAAAGAAAAATTACAGCAATTACTTCAATTATCCGATTTAGTAAAGTTTGCAAAAATGACGCCAATTGAAGTGGAACATACATTTACATTACAAAATGCTTTTGATTTTGTTAACGGTACCAAACGAGAAGAAGTAATGACATTAAACACGAATGAAAATATAAACCCGAATGCAAACCCAAATAATCAATCAAATTCGTAAAATCTGTAACTAAGAAATGATAAGTTATTTTAAAGATATTCAGTTTGCAGAAAAACATTGGTTTTGGTTAATGCTCATCATTCCCATAATGATACTGTGGTATATTTGGCGTTTAAAAAAACACGAAGGCGAATTTAATTTCTCATCTTTTACTTTATTTAAAGGTATTAAATCTTCTGCCAGGGCAAAATTTCGCCATGTATTATTTGTAGTGCGTTTAACAGCATTAGCATTAATAATTGCCGCATTGGCTCGCCCACAAAGCCGTAGTAGCTGGAAAAATAGCAAAACCGAAGGAATAGATATAATGTTAAGTATGGACGTTTCTCCATCTATGCTTGCAAAAGATTTTAAACCCAATCGCTTAGACGCTGCTAAAGATGTAATTATAGATTTTATTGATGCCCGCCCTAATGATAGAATTGGTATGATTATATTTGGTGGTGAAGCCTTTACGCAATGCCCTTTAACAAGCGATCATAAAGTTTTAAAAAACATGATTCCTATGATTAAAGTAGGTATGGTTGAAGATGGAACAGCCATTGGTGTAGGCTTAGCAACTGCGGTAGGGCGCATTAAAGAAAGTAAAGCAAAAAGTAAAGTTATTATTTTAATTAGCGATGGCGTAAATAATTCGGGTGAAGTAGCACCTCTAACGGCCTCCGACTTAGCAAAAACATATGGAGTACGTGTATATTGTATTGGTGTAGGCACAAGAGGTAAAGCTTTAACGCCAGTTGCGCGTTATACCCAAGACGAGTACGAATACGATTATGTAGATGTAGATATTGATGAAAAAACAATGACAGAGATGTCGAACATGACAGGTGGAAAATATTTTAGAGCTACAAATAAATCAAGCTTAAAAGATATTTATGCTGAAATTGACAAACTAGAAAAGACAATTATTAGCGAAAAAAGTTTTACTAACAAAGCCGAACATTTTTTACCATTAGCCTTAATGGCAGCTGCTCTATTATTAGTAGAATTTTTATTACGTTTTACATTATTTAAATCAATACCATAAATGTTTAAGTTCGAACATATAATTTATTTTTATGGCTTACTTGCCATTCCAATTATGCTATTGCTGGTAATTTGGTATTTTGTTTCTCGAAAAAATAAATTAAAAAAATTAGGCGATGCTAATTTAATTTCTAGTTTAATTCCATACTCTAGCAAACGTAAACGCATTGTAAAAGTTGTTTTATTTATACTAGGTTTTAGTAGTTTAATTGTGGCTATTTGTAATTTACAAACTGGCAGTAAACTAACCGAGGTAAAACGCGAAGGCGCAGATATTATTGTGTGTTTAGATGTGAGTAATAGTATGTTGGCTCAAGATTTAAGCCCAAATCGTTTAACACGTGCAAAGTATGCGCTCGAAAAAATGATTGATAATTTACAAGGCGATAGACTAGGTTTAATAATTTTTGCAGGCGAAGCATACGTTCAATTACCAATAACAACGGACTATAGTGCTGCAAAATTGTTTTTAGAGTCAATAGGTCCTGGCATGGTTCCTGTACAAGGTACTAATATTGAAGCCGCTATTGAAAAAGCAGGCGAATCGTTTAGTAACGACGAAGGTAAAAACAGAGCTATTATTTTAATTACAGATGGCGAAAATCATTCGTCAGAAGCTATTGCCGCTGCTGAAAAAGCTGGTAAAAGTGGCATTATGATAAATGCCATTGGTATTGGTTCTGAAAAAGGAGTGCCCATTCCATTAATAGAAAATGGAGTGATAAAAGGTTATAGAAAAGATAGAGACGGACAAACCGTTATTACAAAATTAAATAGCGAAGTTTTAAAAATAATTGCAGGTAAAGCCAATGGCGTGTATGTGCAAGCAAGCCAAGCAGATATTGGATTAAACGCCGTATTAGATAAAATTGGCGAATTAGACAAAGCACAGTTAGAAAACAAAATGTACACCGATTATGAAGATCAATTTCAATGGTTTTTAGGCCTAGCTCTTATCTTTTTATTTATCGAATTTTTAATTAGTGAACGAGTAAGTGAATGGTTTAAAAAAATAAATTTATTTTCAGTAAAGTCGGCAACCGTTATACTACTAACAGTTTGCAACTTTACCATTAAATCGCAAGAAGATGCTAAAGCAATTTATTATGGTAATAAATTATTTACGACCGGAAATACAATCGAGTCTTCCTTAAAATACAGAGAAGCGTTAAAAGCCAATCCAAATAACCAAAAGGCAAATTTTAATTTAGGGAATTCATTATACAAAAACGCTTACGATATTAAAACGGGCAAAGTACAAGTACCACTACAAGCAAAAATGACTCCCGATTCTTTATCTAAATTAATTTTTGACGAAGCGGCACAAAATTTTGCTGCTGTTGCAAATAATATTTCTAATAAGGATACGCTACACCAGGCTTGGCATAATATTGGCAACTGTTATCTTCAAAAAAAGGATTATCAACAAGCCGTCGATGCATATAAAAAATCGTTAAAATATAACTCTAAAGATGAAGAAACACGCTACAATTTAGCTTTTGCATTAAAAAATTTACCAAAAGATAAAAAAGGTGGTGGTGGTTCTCAAAATAAAAAAGAAGAAGATAAAAACGATAAAAATAAAAATGCTCAACCTAAACCTAATAATATCTCAAAAGATCAAGCAGAACAATTATTAAAAGCACTAATGAATAAAGAACAAAAATTACAAGATAAACGCAAACAAAAACAACAAGACGCTGATAAAACGACTGTAGAAAAAGATTGGTAAAATTGTCACCCTAAGCGTAGTCGAAGGGTGTAAATATAATTATTTAATCAAGGTTTTGACTTCAGTCAGCCTGACGTAAAAAAATGAAAATAAAACATTACATAGCCTTGCTTATTTTAATTGTATCACATACAATTAAAGCTCAAACTGTTTATGCTCAAGTTAGCTCAAAACAAGTGCAAGTGGGGGTGCCGTTTGAGTATGCCATTGTAATAAACGCAAATCCTAATAATTACACACCACCTAGCTTTAAAGATTTTGACATTGTAGGCGGCCCAAATCAAAGCAGTAGCGTGCAGTGGGTTAATGGGCAAACCACCACCCAAATGACTTTGTCGTGGGCATTGGTAGCCAAAAAAGAAGGTAAAGCTACCATTGGTTCGGCGGTAGTTAATTGTGGTAGCCAACGATTTGAAACAAATGCTATTGCCTTAGAGGTTACTAAAGGAGCAGTAACCAATCAACAAAGCGTTGCTGCTAATGATGATAAGGCACAGTATAATAAAGTAAGCGGTGGCGATTTATTTATTCGAACAGGTATTAGTAAAAGTAAATGTGTATTGGGCGAACAAATTACAATTATACAAAAAGTATATTCGCGTTTACCAATTGTTGGTTTTCAAAAAGTTAATCCACCAACCTATGATGGATTTTATATGCAACTTCAAGAATCGCCAACAAAAGGTAAAATTGTGCAAGAAAATTTAGATGGCGTTGTGTATCAAACGTACGAAGTATATAGGCACACGTGTATTGCTAATAAAGCAGGAAAATTGTCGCTAGCCTCAACAGAATGTGATATTGTAGTTAGAAAACAAACCAACACAAAACCTAAAAATATTTTTGAACAATTTTTTGGCGCAGCTGGTTACGAAGATATTGTTGTGACTGCAAAAAGTAAACCAACAATTGTTGAAGTGATGGCTTTACCACAAGAGGAAAAACCTTTAAGCTTTAGTGGTGCTGTTGGAAATTACAGTTACAAAGTAGAAGCTAGTAAAACTGAATTAAAAGCTAATGATGCATTTAATTTAAAAATGATAGTAAGTGGTAAAGGAAATTTAAAATTGGTAGATCCTCCAAAACCATTATTACCAGAAGGATTTGAAACTTACGACCCAAAAATTACGGAAAATAATAGTACAAAAATATTTGATTATTTAGTAATTCCTCGTACCGAAGGCGATTTTATTTTAAAAGATTTAGATTTTAGTTATTTTAATCTCGAATCAAAAAAATACATTACTATTTCGCCACAACCCATTACTATTAAGGTATTGCCACCCGACCCTAATAGCACAGGTGCTCAAGTTTATACACCACAAAACCAAGTAAAAACAAGCGATAACGATATACGTTATATTAAAAAAGGAAATTTTGAATTAATAAAAACCGAAACAGAATTTTTTAATTCATTTACACATATTTTATTGTTAGTACTTCCAACAGTGGCATTATTTACAACATTAATTATTAGAAAAAAGCATATAAAAAATAATAGTAACCTAGCTTTAGTAAACGAACGCAAAGCTGCCAAGGTTGCAAAAAAACAATTAGTAACGGCCGAAAAATTAATGCAACAAAATAATAAAGATGGTTTTTATACCGAAATATTACTGGCATTAAATAATTATGTAAGCCATAAATTAAATATAGCCATTGCTGATTTATCGCATGAAAACATTACAAATACGCTCACTAAAAAACAAGTTAACGAACAGATTAATAAAAAATTAATTACTACCCTGCAAACCAGCGAGTATGCCAAATATGCGCCTGGGGCTGTAAGTGGCGATTTACAAAGCGTTTACAAAGATACGATTGACTTAATTACAAATTTAGAAGAACAATTAAATAAAAAATGAAACTCGGTTTAAATACAATTTCAATATGGTTTGGTGGCATTGTAGCCTTAGTATCAATATGCTTAGCTATTGCCCTAACCTTTACTAATTTTATGATAGAAACAATGTATGGAAGCAAACGCATAGGTTTTATATGCGTGTTAGTGCTTTATACAGTTTATCGTGCTTTTAGAATTTACCAAACATTAAAATATTCTAATAATGACGAGAAGTAATTTTTCTGTAAAACAAAATTTTAAATTAGGGATGTGGCTTCTAAAATTTCAATCATCTCATTCTGTTAAGCTGAGCGAAGTTAAAGCTGCTACTAAAAATTTAATTATTTTAGTATTTTTTATTTCGTTTACTTCTTGTAAAGATTATTTTAAAAACGATTACACCGATAACTCTCCAACATCGGGTAAACTAAAAGTGTATTACGATGAAGGCTTGCAACTGCATCTCGAAAATCATATTTACACTTTTGAATCCTTTTATGCCAATGCCCATATTCAACCCGTTCAAACTTCCGAAAATGAAGCGGTACAAGCTTTGTATAACGATAGTTGTAAAGCCATTGTTATCTCGCGTATGTTAAACGAAACTGAAAAAAAAGCATTCGAATCAAAAAAATATTTTCCTAAATATTCGGCAGTTGCAAAAAGTGGAGTGGCATTAATTACAAATGTAAATACACAAATTGCCAACTTAACTTACGAGCAAGTAATTGATTTGTTAACTAAACCTTTTGTATGTAAAGATTCTATAAGTAACGATACAAAATTAAATGTGTTAATCGACAAAAAAAATTCGGCAGTAATGCACTATTTATTAGATTCGGTTTTAAAAGGAAAGCCATTTTCGAGCAATTGTAATGTTTTAAATTCGAGTATTGAAAGTATAAACTATGTTGCTAAAAATAAAAATACAATTGCGTTTATTGATTTTGCTTGGTTAAGCGATGTAGACGATTCTATTTACAAAGCCAATAAAAATTTGGTAAAATTTATTGCAATAAGCAAACCAAATAGCACAACGTTTGAATTGCCCAGTCAATCATCGTTTAAACTTAATGCTTACCCTTTTACGCGCACTATTTATGTTTATAGAAATACAGCAGATTTTAGTTTAGCAAAAGGTTTTGAAACTTTTGTTGCAGGGCCAAAAGGACAAAACACATTTTTAAAACAAGGTTTATTACCCACGCATCAGCAAGAAAGAAGTGTAACCATAACTACTAAATAAAAATGAAATTTATTAAAATAGTTGTTTTATGTTTTTTTACATTAAATCTTTTTTCGCAAAGAGTTAAAAGTACTAAAGTTGATACCATTAAAATAAAAAAAAGTCAACTTTTTGTTTGTTATATAACTGATGCAACTGCCAAATACCCTGGTGGAATAACAGAACTCTCAAAATTCATTAGTACTAACTTAAAATTTCCTGATAAAGCCATGCAGGATACAAGTTTTACTAAATGTAAAGTGTTTGTTAAATTTGCTATAAATCAAGATGGTTCAACTTCAAATTTTGAAGTAGTAAAAGGTTGTAAGAACCACACTGAATGTGATGAAGAAACAATTAGAATTTTAAAGTTAATGCCTAAATGGGAGCCAGCAATTGAAAAAAATAAACCCGTTGTCAGTTACTTTAATTTACCTGTAAGCTTTAAAAAAGACTAGCTATTTCCCAAAAAATCACAAAATAAATTTCATAAAATTAACATGGCATTTGCTTTGCACATCAATAAAATAAGTATTTTTAAATTCTAAACAAGTATAAACATGAATAAGCCTTTTTTAACTATAAGTTTAGCTATTGTTACCTCAATTAGCTTTGCACAAACTTTATCTGAAGTTTTAATAAAAACCGATAACGAGCGCTTTGCCGATGCGGCTTCCGATTTTTTAGTACTCATTAAAAAAGAACCTTCAAAAGGTGAATATTATTTTTATTCAGGCGAAAATTATTTTAAGCGTGGAGATAGTGATAGCGCTAATATATTTTATGCAAAGGGTGTAGAGCTAAATCCTACTAACGCCTTAAATTATGTTGGTTTAGGAAAAGTATTATTATCTAAAAATAATGTTGCCGAGGCTAAAACACAATTTTTTAAAGCAGCAAGTGTAGCTCAAAATAAAAATGCCGAAGT
>JAYTRS010000342.1:0-4187 GCA_043746065.1 Bacteroidota bacterium
TTTCCCCATTAAAAATAGAGCATTTTATAACGATTATGGAGGCTTAAAAGGGTTTCAATCTATAAATATTGCTGCTACAGCTGGCGCCGCGGGCACTATAGTAATTTTTAAAGGTTTATTTATAAATGGCTATTTTACTATAGGGCCCGAACAACAATGGCGAAGCTACAATTTAGGTAACGAGTATAGAAACTTATCCTATATCTCATGGAGTGGAACAGGGCGTTTTTCTACGGGATTAAATCTTAAAAAGTTTTATTTTTTATTTTCAATTACTAACGATTATAACTTGTTTAATGGCAAAAACACCATGTCTATTTCATCTTCATCTTTTACGCAAAACGTATCTTTAGGTTGGCGCTTTCATACAAAAACGCCCCAATTCTACCAAAAATTTATAAAATCAAAAGTATATTCTTACCTCTAAAAACAAATGCCTCACAAAGGCGCTAAGCAAATATGAGCTATAAAAGTTTAAAAGAGTGCATTGATGACCTTGAAAAAAACGGGTACTTAATTCGTATAAAAGAAGAGGTTGACCCCAACCTTGAAATGGCCGCTATACATTTAAAAATATTTGAGGCTGGCGGCAAAGCCATATTATTTGAAAAAATAAAAGGTACAAAGTACCAGGCCGTTAGTAATTTATTTGGCACCATTGAGCGAAGTAAATTTATGTTTAAAGATACATTTGAAACGATGCAAACGCTAGTGCAATTGCGTAATAATCCTGTACAGGCCTTAAAACATCCGTTCAAATATTTTAAAACAGGCTTAGCCGCTTTAAAAGCCTTACCTAAAAAAAGTTCGTTTTCCTCAGCAGGTTTTAACGAAATACAGATTTCTGATTTACCCCTCATCAAACATTGGCCAATGGATGGCGGTGCCTTTGTTACATTGCCCCAAGTATATAGCGAAGACATAGATAAACCGGGGGTAATGGCTTCTAACTTGGGCATGTATCGCATACAACTAACAGGAAACGATTATGTTTTAAATAAAGAAATTGGCTTGCATTACCAATTACACCGTGGCATTGGCGTACACCAAACCAAAACCAATAAAAAAAATGTGCCATTAAAGGTTTCTATTTTTGTAGGCGGACCGCCAAGCCATAGTTTAGCAGCCGTTATGCCCTTACCCGAGGGTATTAGTGAGCTAACTTTTGCGGGAGCTATAGGTGGTAAGCGTTTTAGGTATGCTTATAAAGATGGGTTTTGCATTTCCTTAGATGCTGATTTTGTAATTACTGGCGAAGTGTATCCAAAAGAAACCAAGCCCGAAGGGCCTTTTGGCGATCACTTGGGCTATTATAGTTTAAAACATAATTTTCCGTTAATGCGAGTGCATAAAGTATATGCTAAACAAAATGCTATTTGGCCATTTACCGTGGTGGGCAGGCCACCACAAGAAGACACAGCCTTTGGCGCATTAATACACGAAATTAGTGGCAGCGCCATACCAAATGAAATACCTGGTGTAAAGGAGATACATGCCGTTGATGCTGCTGGCGTACATCCTTTGTTGTTAGCCATTGGTAGCGAGCGTTATACTCCTTATTTAAAAAGTAAACGTCCTGCCGAATTACTAACTCAGGCCAACCATATTTTAGGTACAGGGCAATTAAGTTTGGCTAAATATTTATTTATAAGCGGCGATGAAGAGGGTAAATTAAACTGCCACAACATAAAACATTTTTTTAAATATGTGTTTGAACGTATTGATTTAACTAGAGATTTACATTTTATAACCAAAACAAGTATTGATACTTTAGATTATAGCGGTGACGAAATTAATGAAGGCAGTAAATTAATTGTGGCGGCGTATGGCGATAAAAAACGCGAACTAAAAACAACATTACCGCAACAAATTTTTAATTGTGAATTTATAACGCACCCCATTATGTTAATGGATGGTGTAATGGGGCTTGAATTGACAACCTTTACGAATTATAAAACAGCTAAACTAGAAATTGAAAAATTAACAAAATGGCTGGCGGCTAATAAAGAAGCATTTGAAGGCATAATACAAATTGTTATTTACAATGATTTTATATTTACACCTCATCCACAAAACTTAAATGATTATGTTTGGATAACCTACACCCGAAGTAACCCAAGCCACGATATTTATGGCGTAGATGAATTTACCGAAAACAAACATTGGGGTTGCAAAGGCGCAATGATTATTGATGCGCGTAAAAAACCGCACCATTCCCCCGAATTAAAAATTAACGAGGAGACTATGAAAAACATTGAACGATTTTTTTAGCAATAGCCTGTTTAAAACATTACACAATAAGTAATTACAGCTTTTATTTTAAAGGTAAATTTATAACAATGAAAAAAATTGTTATTCTAGTTATTCTTTTCGCTTTTTTTGTAAATTTTTCAATTAAAAAAATTAAAGAACCTGATTTTATCTCCATACAAAATAGGTGGGTCGATTCTGTTTTTAATTCCCTAACGCCCAGCCAACGATTGGCACAGCTTTTTATGGTAGCCGCCTACAGTAATAAAGATTTAAAACACGTAAAAGAAATTAAAGAATTGATTACAACCTACAAAATAGGTGGCTTAATATGGATGCAAGGTGGCCCAGTAAAACAAGGCAAATTAGCAAACTATTACCAAAGCATTTCGCAAACCCCTTTATTATATAGTATTGATGGGGAATGGGGCTTAGCTATGCGCTTAGATAGCACCCCACGTTATCCAAAACAAATGACCTTGGGAGCCATACAAAACGACAGCCTAATTTACTATATGGGCAAACAAATTGCTAAAGAGTGTAAACGCATTGGTTTACACGTAAATTTTGCACCCGTAGCCGATGTAAATAACAACCCACTAAACCCAGTAATTGGCATGCGTAGCTTTGGCGAAAATAAATACAAAGTAGCACAAAAAGCCTACATGTATATGGCGGGTATGCAAGACGAACACATTATGGCAAATGGTAAGCATTTTCCAGGGCATGGTGATACAGATAGCGATTCGCACAAAACACTACCCTTTATAAATCATAGTAAACAAAGGCTAGATACATTAGAGTTATATCCTTTTCAATATTTATTTGACAGAGGCCTTGGAAGTATTATGGTAGCACATTTAAATATACCAAGTTTAGATACTACAAAAAACCTAGCCTCAACCTTATCGCCAAATGTAGTAACTGATTTACTAAAAAATAAAATGCAGTTTAAAGGTTTAATTTTTACCGATGCTTTAAATATGCAGGGCGTAGCAAAATATTATTCTCCCGGAATAGCTGATTTAAAGGCACTTTTGGCGGGTAACGATGTATTATTATTTAGTGGCGATGTACCCAAAGCAATAATAGAAATTAATAAAGCCATTGCCGAAGGAAAAATTTCGCAACAAGAAATTGATACCCGATGTAAAAAAATATTACAAGCAAAGTTTTGGTGTGGTTTAAATACAAAGCCTCAAGTTATAACTCGCAATTTGTATAAAGAATTAAATACTAAAGAAAGCGCCGATTTAAACGATAAATTAGCACAAGCCAGCATTACGCTTTTAAAAAACGACACTAATTTTTTACCACTAAAACAAAGCGATAGTTTAAAACTTGTAGAAGTATCAATAGGAGTTGATGAAGAAAATACGCTTTATAAAACCTTAAAAAATTACATGTATGTTGAGCATGTGGGCTTAAAACACGATGCAACACCAAAAGAGATTGAAGAGGCCTTTATAAAAATAAACAAAGCCAATACGGTTATTTTACAATTAAACAAAGCCACTTTAAAAGCCGAAAACAATTATGGTATTGGCACACAAACATTAAAGTTAATAGATAGCATTGCCACACTAAAACCCACAGTGTTGGTATTGTTAACCAACCCTTACTTATTAAATAAAATACAAAATGTAACTAATTTTAAATCGGTTATTTTGGCGTATGAATACATGCCGAGTCTTTTAAAAGCAAGTGCTAATGCAATTTTAGGAATGGCTAAAGTAAATGGCAAATTACCCGTAACCACTAATTTATTTAAATACAACAGCGGTTTAGAACTAGAGCCAATAATTTTAAAGAAACAAACAAGTATAAAAACAAATTACGAAAAAAAAAAGTTTGCTATAATTGATAGTATTGCCCAATATGGTATTGCTGAAAAAGCTTACCCCGGCTGCCAAATAGTTGCTTTAAAAAATGGCGAA
>JAYTRS010000343.1:0-12674 GCA_043746065.1 Bacteroidota bacterium
TTACCATGTAGTATGAAACCTCTTTTTCACGTTGGTAGATATTTTATGTTAATGATGAGGGTATTTGGCAAACCCCAAAAAGTTAGCGTGTATTGGCGTCAAATTATATACGAAATAAATAATATTGGCATTTCATCGTTGCCAATTGTTGCTATTATTTCAGTGTTTATGGGCGGTATTATTACCATACAAGCTGCTTTTGGTTTTAGTAGCCCATGGGTGCCTTTATATGCTGTGGGTTTTACCACTCGCGAAAGTATTTTGTTAGAATTTAGTCCTACTATCGTGTGTTTAATTTTAGCGGGTAAAGTAGGCTCTAACATTGCTTCTGAAATTGGCGCTATGCGAATTACCGAACAAATTGATGCACTAGAAATTATGGGGGTTAACTCGGCAGGATATTTAATTTTTCCAAAAATAGCAGCAGCCGTTTTGATTTTTCCGTTTTTAATTGCATTAAGTATGTTTTTAGGTATTGCAGGTGGTTACTTTATGGGCGTGGCTGCTGGCGCTTGTACCGAGTACGAATATATTTTTGGTATCCAAGCATTTTTTAATCCTAATAAATTATACTACTCATTTACAAAAGTTATCGTATTTGCCTATATCATTACTTCTGTATCCTCTTATTTTGGTTATTATACCAGTGGCGGTGCTTTAGAGGTTGGCAAAAGTAGTACTAGTGCCGTAGTTTACAGCAGTATTTTAATTTTAATGTTTGGTTTAATTTTAACTAATATTTTCTTAAACCGTTGATTGAAATTAAAAACATAAACAAAACATTTGGCGATAGACAGGTTGTAAAAGATGTGTCTTTTAGTTTTTTGCCAGGCATTACAAATTTAATTATTGGCGAAAGCGGCAGTGGTAAAACTACTGTTATGAAACTAATGGTGGGCTTACACAAGCCCGATAGCGGCGAAGTAATTTTTGATGGAAAAAATTTTTATGATTCTGATACCAAAGGACAACAAGAAATTCGTCAAAAAATAGGCATGCTTTTTCAAGGCGGTGCGCTATTCGATTCACAAACTTTAGAAGAAAATGTGCGTTTTCCTTTAGATATGTTTACCGATTTAACAAAAGCCGAAAAAAACGACAGAGTAAATTTTTGTTTAGAGCGTGTGCAATTAGTAGGAAGAAATAAATTATACCCTGCCGAATTAAGCGGTGGAATGAAAAAACGAGCTGCCTTAGCCCGTGCTATTGCTAATAATCCACGGTATTTGTTTTGCGACGAGCCCAACTCGGGCCTCGACCCAAAAACAAGTATTGTAATTGACGAATTAATTAAAAGTATTACCGAAGAATTTAATATTACAACGATTATTATTACACACGATATGAATAGCGTAATTGAAATTGGCGAAAATATTATGTTTATTTATAAAGGCGAAAATGAATGGACTGGCGATAAAACAAAAATTTTAAATACCGAAAATAAAGAATTATTTGATTTTGTATTTGCAAGCGAGTTTATGAAAACTTTTTTTGCGAAGAAATAAATATGCCATACTGAGTCGTCACCCATAGCAGAGTCGAAGGGAAGTTGAAGTATGCAACGAAGATAATACTGATTTTTGATAATTTGTCACGCTGAGCAAAGTTGAAGCGAATATTATAAACTAAACTAAATAAAAATGACAACAGATACTCTTTTAACCCGCGCTTTAGCCTTCGATTTTTTAAGCATTGAAGAAGGTGTTTATTTATACGAAAATGCATCTACTACCGAATTAATGTTTGTTGCGAACGAACTTAGAAAAATTCAGAAAAAAAATTCAAATAAAGTTACTTGGATAATTGATAGAAATTTAAATACCACCAATGTTTGTATAGCCAATTGTAAATTTTGTAATTTTTTTCGTATCCCAGGGCATGCCGAAAGTTATATTACAGATATTGAAACCTATAAACGCAAAATTGATGAAACTATAAAATACGGAGGAGAACAATTATTATTACAAGGCGGTCATCACCCCGATTTGGGATTAGAGTTTTATGTAAATTTATTTAAAGAATTAAAAGCACTTTACCCAAACATAAAATTACACGCACTAGGGCCGCCCGAAATAGCGCACATAACAAAATTAGAAAAAAGTACACATGCCGAAGTGTTAAAAGCATTGGTAGATGCAGGTTTAGATAGTTTGCCAGGCGCAGGCGCCGAAATTTTAAATGATAGAGTACGCCGTTTAATTAGTAAAGGCAAATGTACAGGGCGTGAGTGGTTGGAAGTAATGAAAGCTTGCCACCAATTAAATATTACAACAAGTGCCACCATGATGTTTGGGCACGTAGAAACTATTTACGAACGCTTTGAACATTTAGTGTGGTTACGCGAAGTTCAGGCACAAAAACCAGCTAATTCAAAAGGATTTTTAGCTTTTATTCCTTGGCCTTTTCAAGATGATGGTACTTTATTAAATCGCCTAAAAGGTGTTTCTAATACCGTAACGAGTGATGAATACATTCGTATGATTGCTTTAAGCAGAATTATGTTACCTAACATTATAAACATACAAGCCAGTTGGTTAACTGTTGGTAAAGCCACTGCGCAAATTTGTTTACATGCCGGCGCTAACGATTTTGGTAGCATTATGATTGAAGAAAACGTAGTAAGTGCAGCAGGTGCACCGCATCGTTTTACCTACAAACAAATTCAAGAATCGATAAAAGAGGCAGGTTTTGAACCCCAACTTCGAAACCAACAATACGAGGAAAGAGAAATTCCTAAAAATATTGTTGAACAGGTTATTGAGTACTAAATTTATTATTTAAGCCTAATGTTTTTAAAGCATATATCATTTTTATTTTTATTAATTTGTTTCTTTTTAGTTAGTAACTCAAAATGTTTTGCCCAACCATCAAATTTTATTACACAAATAAATAAACTACCTGAGGGACTTCGTCAAGATTTTGTTATCAATCATACAAAGGAACTTTACAAAAAAGATATTTTAAAGGCACAACGGGAAATAGATGATGCTTTAATTTTTTTTAAAGGTAAAAATATTGTTTACGCCACATTGCTTAGTGAACAAGCAACGTATTACACTAAAACTAAAAATTATTTACAGGCTTTAAAGTGCGAGCAAATGGCACTTGATGTATTTGATCGATTGAATGATTTTGAGGCCAGTATGACTTCGATTACAAAATTATCACGCATTTATATTGTATTAAACAGAGCAAATGAAGGAATTAATCTTTTATTAAAAAAAACTAAAAAGTGAAGAGGGCAACGCCGAAAAAGAATGTATTCTTCTTGAGAGAATTGGCGTTACTTTTAAAGAAATAAAAAATGAGGAAAAGGGATTAATCTATCTAAAGCAAGCAGAAGAAAAATCATTTCTCGTAAAACTACCAGTTACAAAATTTGAAAACACAGTTTTGAATATTGATAAAAATTTGGGTGTATTATACCGAAATAAAAATAATTTTGATAAAGCACTCTACTATTTTAATAAAGGCTATGCTTTAGCCGAACAAACCAATAACGTGAGGTTTAAGGGCATTATATTAAATAGTTTAGGGATACTTTTTAAGCAAAAAAAAGAATATTTAAAAGCTATAAATGCGTTTGAATCTTCTATTAAATTTAAAGAAGAAAATACGAATGAGGCTGGTGTAAGCAATTCGTACGCAAATATTGGGGAGTTATATATAGAAATAAATAATTATGAAAAAGCCGAAGAAAATCTTTTAAAGGCATATGATATAGCCATTCAAATACATGAAAAAAAGCCTATTTTAGAAGCCTGCTCTTCTCTTTATAAATTGTATGATCGCTTAAATAAATCTGCCCTTGCTTACCCCTATTTAAAAAGAGCTTATGCTTTAAAAGATAGTTTATACAGTATTAATACCGCCGAACAAAGCGCCAATTTAGAAGCAATTTATAATACCGAAAAAAAACAAAAAGAAATTGAAATTAGCAAAATAAAAAATCAACAATTAGAAAAAAATATTGAATTAAAAAATCGCGAACGCAATATCGTGATAGGAGGGGCCCTCATTTTAATTTTATTATTAGGCTTAGCTATTAGAAGCTATATGGATAAGAAAAAAGCTAATGCTCAATTGGAAGAAAAAAACACTTTAATTATTAGTCAAAAACTATTAGTAGAAGAAAAACAAAAAGAAATTTTAGACAGCATTCATTACGCAAAAAAGATACAAAATGCCCTTCTCACCTCCGAAAAGTATATAGATAAAACCCTGCAAAAATTAAGAAAAAAATAACCTAGATTATGAGGTTTAATTATTAAATTTACAGTATGTATTCAATAACAGCTAACGGTGTAAACACTTATAAAACTAACTTAAAAATCAATAATTCTTTGTTTGAAGGAACGTTGAATGATAAATTAATTTCGGGTGACTTTTTAAAAATTAACGACTATCAATTTCATATTTTATACAATAATAAATCGTATAACGTTGATGTTATTAAATTAAACGCCGAAGAGAAAACAATGACACTAAAAATAAATTCGGTAAAATTTAATTTAAGCCTAAAAGATAAGTATGATGAGTTATTACATAATTTAGGTTTAGATAATTTAGCTGCAAAAAAAGTGTCTGAGATTAAAGCACCCATGCCAGGCATGGTATTAAACGTATTAGTTAAGGAGGGCGATGTTGTAAAAAAAGGCGATACCCTTATTATTTTAGAAGCCATGAAAATGGAAAATAGTTTGAAAAGTCCTACCGATGGTATTATAAAAAAAATAGCTATTACAAAAGGTGTAGCCGTTGAAAAAAATCAATTATTAATTCAATTTTAATATGAGTAACCGCCGCGATTTCTTAAAAAAAAGTAGCTTATTAGGTTTGGTAGGTTTAACCTCCAACTTAATTAGCAATAATCAGTTAAACGCTATCGAATCGCTAGGAAACCAAGCTCAAACCAACGATGCATTTACTCTCGCAAAATTACCTTATTCTTATGGCGCCCTAGAGCCTTATTTTGATAAGCAAACGATGGAGATTCACTATACAAAACATCATCAGGGTTATGTAGATAAATTAAATGCTCTAAAATCCACCAACATTGATTATGCAAGTACCGATGAAATAAAATGTACACACATTGATAAGTCCACTGCGGTTGCCGTACGAAATAATTTGGGTGGACATTTTAACCATACTTTATTCTGGACATTATTAAAACCAAACCCATTAGGCATTGCTAATAAACCAATAGGCAAATTAAACAATGCTATAAACGCCAACTTTAAAACCTTTGACGAATTTAAAATTGAGTTTAGCGATAAAGCCTTAAAATTATTTGGTAGTGGTTGGTGTTGGTTAATTGTAAATGATAAAGGCGCCTTAAAAATTGTAACCACGGCTAACCAAGATAATCCTTTGATGCAATTAGGAGACGAGAGAGGTAAACTAATTTTAGCCTTAGATGTTTGGGAACATGCTTATTACCTAAAACATCAAAACAAACGTAAAGATTATATTGAGGCTTGGTGGAATATTATTAATTGGGATGCCTGTGAAGAATTATTTTCAAAATAACCTACCAGTTTTTTGAAAATAAACTGTAATCTATTGGCAATAAACAAATAGTATAGTAAGCTATTTTAAAAAAACACTACTCATTTAATTTAAACAAAATATACTTTATATCTTCTCCTTTGCCTGTAAATAAAGTTTCGTAGTAGGTTTTAATTTCTATTAATTCGTTACGCTCGCTGGGGCAATTTTTATATAAATCATTAGTATGCCAAATTAGAGGCAATTTATTTTCTTCAATTACTTGTAGCGTAAATTGATATAAACTCGTACTATCAGTTTTTAAATGCACTAAGCCATTTGGTTTTAAAAATTGTTTGTATCGATTTAAAAAAATAGGGTGTGTTAAACGTTGGCGAGCACGAGTTTTTTGAGGTTGTGGGTCAGGGAAGGTAATCCAAATTTCGTCAATTTCGTTTGGGGCAAAGCAATTAGTTATAAAATCTATTTTGCTTCGTAAAAAGGCAACGTTTTGCATGGCATTTGTTATAGCTTGTTTAGCACCTGTCCAAATCCTATTCCCTTTAATGTCAACACCAATATAGTTTTTTTGTAAATTTTTTTGCGCTAAGCCAATCGTGTACTCGCCTTTGCCACAGCCCAGCTCTAGCACAATAGGATTATTATTGTTAAAATAATTAGTTAGCCATTTGCCTTTTTGATTAAAGCCTACACTAATATTTTGAAAATGAAATTTAAAACAGTTTTTAAATGTTTCTAATTCGGCAAATTTTTCTTGTTTACTTGGCATTTTTAAGGAGGGTATCTTTTTTTATTTTGTTTATAGAATCGGCAACAATTACAGCTCTTTTTTGAGTTTGAAGTTCGCTTAATTGTTGTAAGGCATCATCATATACTTGTTTGTAAAGCTTTGGGTGGTTAGCGTAAAAAGCAAGTGTTAAATCGTATTGCGCTTTAGTAATATTATTTTCTTTTAACGGATTAAAGGCATATACTGAATCGAATTTAGCAATGTCGGCATTTTTAATATTTAAATTGGTTGCACTTTCGGAAATTAAAAAATGAGTTAAAACTGTGGTAAATGTTTTTTTATCTAAAACAGTATTAGGCACAGTTTCTTCATTTTTATTAGTGCCACAACTTGTAGCTAAAATAATAACTAAACTAAAATAAATATATTTTTTAGTCTTCAAATGTATAATCTCCATTTTTACTAACGTTTACTTTTGGCAACCATTTGTGCGTTTCAAAATATAAATACCCCTCTTTTAAGGTTTCCCAAAATGTTAGTTTATCCTTGCCATAATTTTTAGATAATGCTTCCTCGTTCTCTTTGGTAAATTTGCATGGAAAAATATCAATATGAATAGTTTTTTTTCGGTTATGTGCTTCTACAGCTAATATGTACACCTCTCTAATAGGCTCGTTTTGTAGGGGAATACAGCCAATGGTAACACACTCGCCATGCACCATAATATCGCCACCCAATTTGTGGCCTGTACCTTTTATTATATCGGCAGCATTAGGGTAATTTACTTTTAGAGATAAATTATAATTACTATTAGGGTTAAACGCACTAATTTCATAAAACCCTTCAGGTACTTGCCCATCGCCCTCTTTACGTTTTGGACCCAAATCGCCACTGGAGGCACAAATAGAAATTGTTTTTAATAATTGATATTTGGTATCGGTACTGTTTTTTATCCAAATTTCAAATGCTTTTTCTTGCTTAAATACTCTAAAATATACAGAAAAATTTAAGGGGTTAATATTTTTTTTAACCATTAATGTTTTTAAATCTTCCCATTTAGTGTTGTAAGCGAGCTTTACACGGGCATTTTTAATTTGTGATGTTTTAAATGTACCAACTTGTTTAATTATAAAAGAAGAAAAGCAGATGCTAATAATTATTAACAGTGTTGTTTTTAAAAAAATAATTTTCATTTAAAATGGTACTTTAATTTATGTTTAAATTTGAGTAAACTAATGTAATATGTTTTTATTTAATTTAATAAAGAATAAGTATTTTTTAACTATTTGCGGGTTAATTGTGTGGGTGTTGTTTTTTGATAAAAACGATGTGTTTACGCAATTAGACTTAGTTAATAAATGTAAAAAACTAGAAAAAGAAAAAAACTATTATTTAAGCGAAATAGAAAGTAATAAATTTCAATTAAGCGAATTACAAACGAATAAAAAAAGTTTAGAAACATTTGCTCGCGAAAAATATTTAATGAAAGCTGATAACGAAGACGTTTTTATTTTTGTTACAAAATAGTTTTTTCAAATTAAATTTTCCAACTACTTCCTTCTTTACCATCTTTTATAGTAACGCCAGCACTGTTTAAATTGTCTCTAATTTTATCGCTAAGGCTAAAGTTTTTGTTGGCTTTAGCGTCGTTTCTAATATCTAATACAAGGTGTATTACTTTATCTAGTACTACAGTAGTTTTATCGTTTTCGGTTTCAATTTTTAAGCCCATTATATCAAATACAAAATGCTGGTAAATGGTTTTTAGTAAATCTATATCGGCTTGGGTTAACTGTGTTTTTTTATCATTAGTAGAATTTATTATTCTCACCACATCAAATAATTCGGCTATTAATACTGAGGTATTAAAATCATCGTTCATGGCCTGATAACATTTCGCTTCAATCCCTTTAATATCTTCGCTTGAAGTTGTTGATACAGATAAAGTTTGTAACGTTTTATAAGCCTCCATTAAACGCTCAAACCCTTTTTCGCTGGCTTGTAAGGCATCATTGCTAAAATCTAAAGTACTTCGGTAATGAGTTTGCATCATAAAAAAACGCACTGCCATTGGGCTAAACGCTTTTTCGAAAAGCGGATGTTTGCCGTTTAATTTTGCTTGTGACGGTGTAGCACTCGGCGAATCTTCTGCCAGTTTCATACCGCTAAACAATTCAGCAGGTAAAAATACATTACCCAAACTGCGTGACATTTTTTGCCCGTTAAGTGTAAGCATATTGGTATGTACCCAATAATTTACGGGCGCCGCGCCACAGCAACCAATGTTTTGTGCTATTTCGTTGGTGTGATGGGTAGGTATTAAATCCATTCCGCCACCGTGTATATCAAAGGTTTCGCCTAAATATTTTTTACTCATGGCACTACACTCAATATGCCAACCAGGAAAACCTTCGCCCCAAGGCGAATTCCAACGCATAATGTGTTCGGGTTTTGCTTTTTTCCATAAGGCAAAATCTAAACGCCCCTTTTTTTCTTCTTGACCATCTAAATCTCGGGTGTTATTTAATTGGTCTTCCAGGTTTCGCCCCGAAAGAATACCGTAATTATTTGTTTTCGAAAATTTTTCTACATCAAAATAAACGTTACCATCTTTTTCGTAAGCATAACCTTGGTCAATTATTTTTTGAGTCATTTCTATCTGCTCAATTATATGGCCCGATGCGGTTGGTTCAATACTTGGAGGTAATATATTTAATAGGCTCATCACCTCTCTAAAACCAAAAGAATAGCGTTGCACAATTTCCATTGGCTCTAATTGTTTTAAGCGCGCTTGTTTGCCAATTCGGTCTTCGCCAGTTGCAGCATCTTCATTTTCCATGTGTCCCACATCGGTAATATTGCGCACGTAACGTACTTTATAACCAATATGCAAAAGGTAGCGGTACATAATATCAAACGATGTAAACGTACGACAATTACCAATATGCACATCGCTGTATAAAGTTGGCCCACAAACATACAAGCCTACAAATGGCGAATTAATGGCTTTAAATTCTTCTTTTTTACGCGAAAGAGTGTTGTATAAAAATAATGGTTGCATACGTTATAATACTAATTTTTGCTTAGAGTTTAAACCTTAAACATATTAGCCACTAATCCTGGTACAATACCAATTACAAGGGTTACAAGTGTAGTTAATACAATAACTAAAGTTTGTGATTTTTCTACTTGTATGGTTTCGGTTTCTGCTGCCTGTGTTTTAAAATACATAGCAATTATTACTTTTAAATAATAGTAGGCACCAACGGCTGAAGTAATAACCGCTAAGATTAATAACCATTTATAAGACGTGGTAATCATTGCTGTAAATACAAAGTACTTAGCAAAAAAGCCCGAAGTAATTGGGATACCTGCTAGGGACAACATGGCCACCGCCATACAAAATGCCATTGCTGGATTACGTTTTGCTAATCCGTTAAAAGCATCCGTGTTTTGATTACCATTGCGCGTTACATTATAAACAATGCCAAAGGCAGCTATACTTCCAAAACTGTAAGCTAGTGAATAATAAATTAGTGCATTTACAGATAAGTTGCTTCGCACATTGGCTAAAATAATCATTAACATAAAGGCAGCGTGACTAATGCTTGAAAAGGCTAACATACGCTTAACACTATTTTGCATAGCTGCAGAAAAGTTTGCAATAATTAAAGACAATGCAACGACAACTGCAAGGATACCTGTCCACATTTCGCTTACGCCTGCAAAGCCTACCATAAATAAGCGTAAAAACGCAGCAAAGGCGGCAGTTTTAACTACGGTGCTCATTAATGCTGTAATTAAAGTTGGCGAGCCTTCATATACATCAGGCGCCCAAAAATGAAAAGGTGCAGCGCTTACTTTAAAACACATAGCCACTAAAAGCATTACAATACCTACATTAAAAAATAATGGAAGAGATTGTGAGTTGGCACTAATGTAGGTTCTAATTTGCATAATATCAAAACTACCCGTAGCACCATATACTAAAGCAATTCCAAACAATAAAAATGCACTTGCAAACGAGCCCATAATTAAATATTTAAAACCTGCCTCATTACTTTTTAAATCTTTCTTTTTACTAGCGGCCAATACATAAAGTGGAATGCTCATTATCTCTATTCCTAAAAACAAAGTAGTCATGTTTTTAAAGGATGTTAGCATTAAAGCACCAACCAAGGCAAATAATACTAATGCAAAATGGTCAACCGTGTTACTGTCTTCTTCAAAATAATCGTTTGCTAAAATAAACCAAAAAAAAGCGGTAGCTAAAATAATTCCCGAAAATGCAATTCCCATTTTATCAAAAGCAATCATATTATCAAAGTACGAAATACTCATACTTGTATTCCACTCCATAAAATTAAAAGCGTAAGCTGCTACAATTCCCAACAAAACAATTGGAAGTAATAATTTTTTAAATTTAAAAATTTCGGCTAACATGGCGATGATGCCCAGTGCGCTTATTATTAAAAGACCTTTCATATTATTTGATTAAAGATTAAAGATTAGAAATTAAAGATTTTTTGTAAATCATTTTCCTAGTCAGTAATTAATTATATTATTTTAAATTTAGCATTAACTGTTTTACGCTTTCTTCTGCAATATCGTTTAATGGTTTAGGATACACGCCAAATGCAATAATTACAATTACTACAATATACAACACCCACTTATCGCTTGAGGCTAATGAGCCAAATGCAATGTGTGAATCTTTGCGTTCGCCAAGCATAATATTTTGATAACTACGTAGCATATACACTGCTCCTAATATCACTGTTAAGCCCGCAAATGCCGCCGCCCAGGCATTAAATTGATAGATGCCATTTATTAATAAAAATTCGCCAACAAAACCATTTGTTAGGGGTAATGCTACTGCACCTAATACAATAATTAAAAACAGCACAGCAAAGTTGCCATTCATACTTCTAATGCCACCTAATTTATCTACATCGCGAGTGCCTGTATGTCGCAATAAAATATCAGCAATTAAAAATAAACCAATTACACTTACACCGTGTGCTAGCATTTGCATTAATGCTCCTTGTATACCTTGTTGGTTAGCAGATAAAATTCCGGCAGAAATTAAACCCACGTGAGCGATAGATGAATAAGCAATTAAACGTTTGTAATCTTTTTGTACAATCGCAATACACGATGCGTAAACAATACCTACAACCGATAAACCAATGGCGGTTGCGCCCCATTTTTCTAAGCCTAATGGCACCATTGGCAATAACCATTTAATTACACCAAAGGTTCCCATTTTTAACATAATACCCGAAAGCAGCATAGTACCTTGTGTTGGGGCATTTACATAAGTGTTAGGTTGCCAGGTATGTAACGGAAAAATTGGCATTTTAATTGCAAAGGCAATAAAGATTAACCAAAATACTGCGCTTTGCTGTGTTTCGGTAAGGCTTCTACCAGCGGTATATAAATCAGTTATTGCCCACGATTTTAAGCCCTCAACATTGGTATGATTGTATAAATAAATTAACCCCACCAACATAAACAACGATCCAAATAAGGTATAAACAAAAAACTTAAAGGTAATGGCACCTCTGTTTTCGCCACCCCATAACAAGCAAATAAAATAAATAGGTATTAATGCTAATTCCCAAAATACGTAAAATAAAAATCCGTCGTTAGCTGTAAAAACGCCAATTAAGGCCATTTGCATAACAAACATTAATCCGTAAAAATTATAATCTTTATTGTATTCATTTTTAAAAGAAGATAGGATAATTAAAGGCACTAAAAAGGTGGTTAATAAAATCATTAACAAACTCATACCGTTTATTGCAACATTAAAATGTATACCTAATGATGATACCCATGCCACATCAAACCAAAGTACACAACTATCGGGGTTGTGTTTGTATAAACCAAAAGCAGCTAAGGCAATAATAAATTCAATTACTGCCAAACTTAAGGCAATTGTTTTTGAGGCTTTGCTTTTTGCTAAAAACAATATTAGTGCTGCAAGTAGCGGAAACGTTATTAATAAAAGTGTTAACATATATTTTTATTTAAATCCTATTTTTTTATTTTGATGCAGTTACAATTTGTTACCGCATACTTTATTTACTTTACTAAAAACGTTAATAATACAATAAATACAATACCCATTACCATACTAATTACATAAAAACCAATATTACCTTGTTGTGCCAAACGTACGACTGTACCTATTGATTTTACACCCGTTCCAACTCCATTTACTATTCCATCAATTATCTGCAAATCTAAAAATTTATAAAATACAGTTGAAATAGCATCTAAAGGTTTGCGAATAATCATATCAAAAAATTCATCCACATAATATTTGTTATAAATAATTTTTTGCCAAGGCTTTAATTGGCTTTCTTTTTCAACAGGTAATACCTTGTGTTTCATAAACAAGGTGTACGCAAAAAATACTACTGCCCCT